>JAIDJS010000221.1 GCA_029052085.1 Eubacterium sp. | reverse complement strand
GTAAAATGTATATCCATTGGGATAATCTGTTTTGTTTCCTTGATAATCAATAAATCCAGATTCAATGCCTATTATGTTTTTTGTAAACCTTTTATCCGGGTATGTATCTTTAATTAATTTGATAGCATAATTAGTTGTATCTTTATCTGAGACTGAACTTGGAATATTAACAACAGGAATGGCTTTCATACAATTGGCAGGTCTAATATCATAAAGTATATCTTTATTGAATATTCCAATGTAACTACCTTCGCTCGTTTCCAAATTTATGCTAGCATCAGCGCCGCCTGCACCAGCCGAATATATAATTTCAATTGACTCTTTTTTAACAGAATTCGTATAAGATTTATTAGCTGTTGTATCAAATGTCTGCCATACATTGTCATCGTTCAAGTAATCTAAATCGACCTCTATATAATTTTGTTTTTCGAATTTTAAAGCTGTAACATATTTTTCATCAGTAAGATTGAAATTCTTGCTATTGTTGAAAACTAAATCAATACTTAAACTATAATCATAATCCTCTGTTCCCCAATGCGGACTAAATGTAAGTTGACAAGTTCTGAAAAGTTCTGTGCTACCATAGTATATCGGATGTATGATGAACCAATATGAGAATAGTTCTTCAAGCTTGTTCATATCTATTGCGGATTTTTTCCAAGAATTTTCAATTGATTCTTCAATGAGACTGTTATATTTGGATTGTTGTTCAAAATCCGCCTTTGCGAATTCAAGTTCGGATACATCAAGTTCTAATTTTTTTGGTGTGGCATTTGCAATTTGTTGGAATAATATTTCAGTTTCTTTAACTTTATCATCATATTCATCTGCATAAGCAGAAAGTTCGATACCTGCAGTAACGCTAAGAAGCATTATGACAGATAAAAATACCGATAAAACTTTTTTCATATTTTATTCTCCTTTAAATTCTTTTGCGCAATTCAATGTTGCATCAATAAGAAACTGCCTGTGTACTCTTTCGAGAGTATGTCTTGCAACAATATCCTTTTTTTCTATTTCATTGGGTAATTTTTCGGGCGGAAAGCAAATTATTTTATCCTCTATTTTTCTTGCTGCACTGATATCATCAATAAAACAGTTCTTTGAGGCCTCCATATAATCGCAAACCTCATCGTCTGCAATTTTCAAAAGACGGATATCATTCTTATTTTTCGGATTCCTTACCCAAACAAGATCGCCCTTTTTCATTCTGTTTAAATTATTTATTGCAGCCTTAAAATTTGGATTTTCTCTTGATTTTTCACTGCCCCATCCGATTGAAATGATTTTATTTCTCATACAGGTTTCAAACTTTATATCATCATTTTTATCGTGATTTTCTCTGTTATCCTTTAGATTAACAATATAAACATCTGCCATAAATTACCTCCCAATTTAATAATATAATTCAATTCTTAGTTTACACCAAATATAGTGTAAAGTCAATACACTATATTTGGTGTATTGTAAAATTCTTTTATATGAATAATATGGAGGAATTATATGAAAACCTATGTTGAAATTATCAAGGATTTACGGGAAGACCATGATTTAACGCAAAAGCAGATTGCCGATTATCTCGGCACAACACAGCAGGTTTATTCAAGATATGAAAAAGGCGAAAATGAGATTCCCGTCAGACATATAATTGCTCTTTGCAAATACTATAAGGTATCCGCAGATTATCTTTTAGGACTCAAGAATAAATAAAAAATAAGCGGATAATATGATAAACCCCCCAAAAGTCAGAAAGCTTTTGGGGGGTTTATCATTTCAACTGTTCTTTTAATTTATTATAATAAAAATCCGATTTTTTTCATTGCTTTATTCAGCGTTCTGCCTGCAATTCGGGAAGCAAAGTCCGCTCCGTTTTTCTGACATTCGGCAAGATATGCCTTATCATTCATAAGCTGTTTGAATTTTTCCTGAACAGGTCTTAATTCCTCAACAACAGCCTCTCCGACTGCAGCCTTAAAATCGCCATAGCCCTTACCTGAAAAATCAGCTTCAATCTTTTCAAAGCTATCACCCGTAACAGCGGAATAAATTGTCATTAAATTATTAATGCCGTCCTTACCCTCTGCATAACGAACGCTCATTTCACTGTCTGTTACAGCAGATTTGAATTTTTTCATAATCACGTTCGGCTCATCGGTTAAATAAACCGTACCCTTAGGGTTAGGATCAGATTTGCTCATTTTTCTTGTTGGATCGGCAAGGCTCATAACCCTTGCACCGTTCTTCTGAATAACAGGCTCCGGCACGGTAAACACATTGCCGTAAACACCATTGAAGCGATTTGCAATATCACGGCAGATTTCAACATGCTGCTTCTGATCTGCGCCAACAGGAACAACATCTGCCTGATAAAGAAGAATATCGGCTGCCATCAGGCAGGGATAAGTAAACAGACCTGCATTGACATTATCACTGTGCTGCGCTGACTTATCCTTAAACTGTGTCATTCTGCTGAGTTCACCGAACTGCGTATAGCAATTCAGAAGCCATGCAAGCTGAGAATGAGCAGGAACATGGGACTGAACAAACAATACACCCTTTTCCGGATTAAGTCCGACAGCCAAAAGCATTGCATAAAGTTCCATCGTCTGCTGTCTTAATTTTTTAGGCTCCTGACGAACGGTTATTGAATGCAGGTCAGCAACGCCGTAAATCGTATCATATTCTTCCTGAAAAGACGGCCAGCCCTTCATCGCACCAAGATAATTTCCAAGAGTAGGAACAGAGGTTGGCTGAATCAGCGACAGGCTTCTTTTCTTTCTTTCCATTTTATTTTCTTCCATCAAATTCACCTTTACATATATTCTTTTGCGGTTTCACCCATGATCTTAACACCCTCAACAATATCCTCATCAGACGGAGTTGAGAAATTAAGACGGATATAGCTGCACGGCTTTGTATCATCCACCATAAATGCCGTACCAGGTACAACTGCCACATTCTTCTTTAAAAGCTTATTTACATATTCAAGCATATCAACAGTTTCGGGCAGCTTTGCCCAGATGAACAAACCGCCCTGCGGTCTTACATAAGTAATAAATCCTTTGCAATATTCATCAAGGCAATCGCACATTAAATTCAGCTTTCTGCGGTAAACCTTTTTTATCTTTTCAATATGTGCATCAACATCATATTCATCAAACCATCGGGAAACAATCATCTGATTCAGCACACCCGTATGAACATCGGAAACCTGTTTTCCGATTGTAAATGCACCTGCAATTTTCTTTGGAACAACAGCATATGCAACCCTTATACCGGGAGCAAGAATTTTAGAAAACGAGCCTGCATACACAACAATGCCGTCTGTATCCATACTTTTAACGGACGGAACATCATCACCCTCTACCCTTAATTTTCCATAAGGATTATCTTCAAGAATAACCAGACCGTTTTCCTTTGCAAGAGCATACATTTTTTTACGCTTTTCCAGGCTTAAGGTAGTTCCGCCGGGATTCTGAAAATTCGGAATGGTATAGATAAATTTTGCATCAGGGGTATTTTTTATTGCCTCTTCAAGCGCTTCAATATTCATTCCATCGTCATCAATAGGCACACCGACAAGATTACATCCGTGGGAGCGGAACGCATTGAGCGAGCCGATAAAGGACGGATTCTCACAGAGAATGGCATCCCCCTCTGATGTAAGAACACGGGTTGCAATATCCATAACCTGTGTACCGCCTGAGGTTATGATAACAACATCATCCTCGCCGCCGATATTTTCCTTTTCCTTAAGCCAGACTTTTACCTGCTCTCTCAGCGGCTCATATCCTTCAGATACACCATAAACAAGAGCGGAAACGGGATTTTCGCTCAGTATTTTATTTGACAGCTCTCTAACCTCTTCACACGGAAAAGCTTCAACTGCAGGAGAACCGCCGGCAAAAGCAATCATTCCCGGCTGATTCGTCTGCTTTAATATTTCCCTGACTGCCGAGGGCTTCATATCTGCAAATTTCTTTGATACTGTATAACTCATTTTATTTTCTTTCCAACATTCAGATTAACTTATCTTCCTTAAGGAACTCTATAAGTCTTTCTGTATTTTTACCATCTCTGAACTGAACAATATGCGAATACTTTTCAACATATTCTTCTTTCTGCGGATAATCATAGTTTTCTCTTATCGCTTCGGACAAGCCGTCTGTACTATAGAAATAATCGCCGTAAACGTTTTCTTCATTCAGCATAAGCTTTGTTGACGGACCGTACTGCGACATACAGAAATCCTTTTCTTCCCAATAGAAAATTACTCTTGCGCCTCTGTAAAACGCATCGTAGGCAATAGAGGAATAATCGGTTATGAGAATTCTTGTCTGCTGCAATATATCATCATACCTTGCATCCATGGCAAGCTTATCGGATATAGGGCTGTTCAGCTCACGAAGCTCATTTGCAATAAGCGGATGAGGAAGAACAATAACCTTTTCCTTTAAATCATCGGGAACACTGTTATAAATCTTCATAACCATCTTATAATATGCGGTTTCGGTAAAATCATCACGCGCAGCATTTATTTCCCAAGGCCGCCAGGTTGGCATAATGGCAATTTTATCTGCAGCAGAAGACAATACATTTCTGTCAAACTTCGGAAGACCTGTTATGTACAAATCCTCATCAAAATGACCACCGAGTTCAACAAAATGATTTGCTTCGGCAACAGATGAAACGATAACCCTGTATTTACCCTTAAGTTCCTTGCGTTTAAACATGCTTCTGGATTCACTGTCCAGAGAAACCATATACATAACACCGTGCTGAAGAAATACATAGTTCAGATTTTTATCAGCAATCTTCTTAAGCGCAAGAATATTAAAGGTTTTTAAATCAATTGCGTGAACAAGGGCTTCTGTTCCGATAAAGGTTTTCGCCTTGAAAAAATAAAGATAATGCTTAAAAGTGTATTTATAAATGATATTGTCTTTATATTTTTCCGGAATTCTGTCTATAAACTGATAATTTCTGTCAACTATGAAATAGGCATTTTTGTAGCCGTAATCAATAAGTTTTTCAAAGGTTACGCTTGCGCTTTCTTCATATTTTGCGGAATTCTTTTCATAAAGAAGAGCCAGCTTTTTGGCTCTGCTGCTTCGCCACAAAATTGAAATACCGAAAGCAAAAGCCTGCTTAATCCTTTCAACAAGCTTATCGGTAGTATTAAAGGATCTGACATAGACATTAAGATTATTGCGCACAGACTGACGGAATATTGCAACAGTATCTGTTTTCTTATCATGAAGCATAGCACTTCTGAGTCCAAAGAACATAGAACCGAGAGGCGCATAATAATATGCGTGACACTGCACAATTTTATCAAATCTGTTTTTATAGCAAACCATAACCTTACAGTTTGAAGGCAGGTCAACAACCTCTTCAACAGGAATTTCAAAGGATATAATACCCCAGTGCTTTTTGCTTACTCTGTTCCTGTTTCCGATTATTTTAAAATCAAACTCCTTATCCCCAACACAAAGAAAAGTATCCTTCAATGCAATCGGAACAGGGGTTTTGAATTTGAAAAGGCTAACACATTTAAGCTTTTTTGAAGAAGCCATATAAAACGGAATTACATTCTTGAATTTGGATAATCTTCGATATGTATCATTCGCATATATATCCTCAGCTCTGTTCCGGATATAAAGCTCGTTTTCCTTTTCAAAATTATCTATTTCGGAAAAACCATAATTTTTCTCTAATTTCTTGGTACATTTCTCTAAATATCGGCTAAACCTTGATTTCAGGAAGAAATCGCCATGCCGAACGCTGTATTTTTTACCGGAAAGCTTTGAAAGAATACCCGCTTCAATGTAATTGCTGCTTGTAAAGTCAACCACCTTTACAGGGTTCAACGAATAAAAACGGCGCTTTGCTTCTTTTTCAAAGAAGCTTTCAAGCTTTTCAGACGGCTTTGCTTTATTCAGCAAAGCATGAAGCACAATTGAAAGAGCTTCTTTTTTATTATATTGATACGCTGTTAAAAGACCCATAAAGCCTGCTTTTCCGTCAAGGGAATTAACAAACGCTTTCTTGTTGTAATCAAAGGTCTTTGCATAAATAATTACATGCTTATACTGGGGATTTTCTTCAATATAATTCTCAATACTGTCATAATATACAGGATTAAGAGCTCCGGCATAAATAAGACTGAGATTATCGGCGGCATCATGCTTTTTAAGCTCAAATTTATCTGTTTTTCCGGAAATCAGCATACTGAATAAATCAGCACACTGCGTTTTTGAGCCATTCGGGCAGTATTCATCAATAAACGCAGAATAATCCTCGGCAGGCTTTTTCATTTCGTCTATAGTTTCATCAACACTATCCGTAATCGGAAACGGCAAATCCTCAAAAGGCATATAGGTTCCGCGGGAGGTTAAATACTTTTCTTTATCATAGGCATAAAGAATAATTTTTTTGCCGGTAACTGCGTAATCAAAAAATACACTTGAATAATCGGTAACTAATCCATCGCAGGCATTCAGTACCTCATAAGTATCATACTGCTCGGGAAAATACGCAATATGCTTAAATTCCGAGCAATTGATATTGCTTGAAAGCAGGAAATGAAGATTAACAAGAAGAACCGAATTGTCATCAAGCTTTTCATCAAATTCTCTAAGGATTTTGATTGTTGACCTGATTTGATTTTTTGTATCGGCCTTTCTGCCCATTCCGCGCCAAGTAGGCATATAGGCAAAAACGTTTTTATCCTCATATCCAAGCGTTTTTTTCATTTCCTCTGCCTGCTTTTTATCATAGAAAACATAATTTCTGGGATAATTGGCAATAAGAGCTTTGCCGCTGAATATATCCTTTAAATAGTAATCCTCCATAAACACATTATATGTAAATTCATTCGGAAAGAGCGCATAATCACTCATAAGATAATTCTTTTGAATATTAGCAAGAGAACCAAGATTGGATTTATCGGATTTACCCAGCGTTTTAAGAGGCGTACCATGCCAGGTATTAAGAAAAATCTGCTCTTCTCTTTTCAAAAAGTAAGGCGGAAATGAATTATCCGTTGCAATATACTTTGCTGTAGCAAGATACTTACAATATGTATTGGAATTTCTGATTGCAAGCTCAACGTTATTAAAGCCATATACATCAAAAATTCTCTTTCTGGCCTTTTCAATCGTTTTTTGTGTAACAACAAACACACACTTATACTCTTTAAAGCAAGGATTTGTTGAGATTTCCTTCAATATAGAAAACATATTGCCGTTGATATTTGAGCCTTGCCCGCCCTCCAGCAAAACAAGCTTATCATCAACAGGAAGCTCAGAATAGCTCAAATAAGACATATTAACATTTTTACTCAATTCTTTGAATTTATCAAGTATCCGTTTAATCATTGAGCCTCATCCTCTCAAAAAGTTTTTATGAATATAGAACAACTCGCCTGCGCAAGGCAAGCTGTATTCTTATTCCGGAAGCTGATTTTTTCCTTTTTCAGAATTCTTTAATTTAAGATCATTTTTAATCATAGTAGTAG
>JAIDJS010000220.1 GCA_029052085.1 Eubacterium sp. | reverse complement strand
GTAATTATTCTTTATTCCTGTTATATATAAATAATATATTGTTAATTTTTTTATAAAACATTGACACAAGTTAAACAATATTATAAAATAGATTGTCAAATTAATTAAAAACCAGGAGGAAAAGTATGGGACTTACACTTGCTCAGAAATTAATTAAATCTCATCTTGTAGAGGGTAAAATGATTGCAGGAGAAGAAATTGGTCTTCGTATCGATCAGACGCTCACGCAGGATGCAACAGGCACTATGGCTTATCTTGAATTTGAATCTATGGGTGTAGACAGAGTAAAAACAGAAAAAAGCGTTGCATACATAGATCACAACACTTTACAGACAGGCTTTGAAAATGCAGACGATCATCGTTACATTCAGACAGTAACTAAAAAATACGGAATTTATTTTTCAAGACCGGGCAACGGCATATGCCATCAGGTTCATCTTGAAAGATTCGGCATTCCGGGTAAAACTCTGATTGGATCTGACAGCCATACTCCAACCGGCGGCGGAATCGGTATGCTTGCAATGGGTGCAGGCGGCCTTGATGTTGCCGTAGCTATGGGCGGCGGTACATATTACATTCCTATGCCGAAGATGACAAGAATCAATCTTCATGGTTATCTTAAGCCATGGGTATCTGCTAAAGACATAATTCTTGAAGTTTTAAGAATTATGAGCGTTAAAGGCGGTGTCGGCAAAATTATCGAGTACGGCGGAGACGGTGTAAAAACCTTATCTGTTCCCGAGAGAGCTACAATTACCAATATGGGTGCAGAACTCGGTGCTACAACATCAATCTTCCCATCAGATGAAATAACACTTGCTTTCCTTAAAGCACAGGGCAGAGAAAAAGACTGGACTGAAATTTTACCGGATGCAGATGCTGAATATGATGAGGTAATTGATATTGATTTATGCACATTGGTTCCTATGGCAGCATGCCCGCATATGCCCGATCAGGTTAAAACAACTGACGAAATCGGAAAGATTAAGGTTGATCAGGTTGCTATCGGCTCTTGCACAAACTCTTCCTTTGTTGATATGATGAAGGTTGCAGAAATTCTTAAGGGCAAAACAATTGCACCAACGGTTTCTCTTTGCATTGCTCCCGGCTCAAAACAGGTTCTTAATATGCTTGCTCTTAACGGCGCACTTTCAGATATGATTAACGCCGGTGCAAGAATTCTTGAATCAGCCTGCGGTCCTTGTATCGGAATGGGACAAAGCCCTAATTCACAGGGTGTATCTCTTCGTACATTCAACAGAAACTTTGAAGGAAGAAGCGGAACTAAGGATGCAGGTATTTACCTTGTTTCTCCTGAGGTTGCTGCTGCATCTGCACTTACAGGCTATTTAACCGATCCAAGAGAGCTCGGCGAGGCTCCGAGCGTTACAATGCCTGAAGAATTCATTGTAAATGACAATATGATTGAAGCCCCTGCAACAGAGGAAGAAGCTAAGAATGTTGAAGTTCTCCGCGGACCAAACATCAAGCCTTTCCCAAAAACAGAGGCTTTGCCGGAAGAAATTTCTGCAAAGGTTATGCTTAAGGTTGGCGATAACATTACAACAGACCACATTATGCCGGCAGGCGCTAAAATCCTTCCCTATCGTTCAAACATTCCTCATCTTTCACAGTATTGCTTTGCTGTTTGTGATGAAGCATTCCCTGAAAGAATCAAAAGTGAGGGCAAAGGATTTATTGTCGGCGGTGCTAACTATGGACAGGGTTCAAGCCGTGAGCACGCTGCATTAGTACCACTTTATCTCGGCGTTAAGGCTGTTATAACAAAAAGCTTCGCAAGAATCCATGTAGCAAACCTTGTTAATGCAGGCATTCTCCCCTTCACATTCAAAAATGAAGAGGATTATGATAAAATTTCACAGATGGATGAGCTTTCACTTCCGTCCATCAGAGATTGTATTAAAAATAACAAAGCCGTTATTCTTAAAAACGTAACAAAGGGCGAGGAATATGAGCTTGATTCAAGCCATTTATCCTCACGTCAAAGAGAAATGCTGCTTTGCGGCTGACTTCTTTATTAAACAAGAGAAATGAATAAATAAGGAGACATTGCAATGATTAATGAAAAAGATAAAGAAGCGATTGATGAAGCTGTTGAAAAATTCCGTTCACTTATGGAAGGTCAGCTTGAAAGAGCAAAAAAAATTAAAGAAGATAAAGAATTCATTGATTTTGAAAAGCTTGATACAATTATTATCGGCATCTGCGGCGGCGACGGTATCGGACCTGTAATCACAAAGGAAAGTGAAAGAGTTCTTGCTTTTCTTCTTAAAGACGAGGTTGCAAAAGGAAAAGTTCAGTTTAAGGAAATTGACGGTCTTACAATCGAAAACAGAGCAGCCTGCCTGAAGGCTATCCCCGATGATGTGCTTGAAGAATTGAAGAAATGCCATGTTATTCTTAAAGGACCTACAACAACTCCACGTCAGGGCGACGGCTGGCCAAATGTTGAATCAGCTAATGTTGCAATGCGAAAAGCACTTGACCTTTTTGCAAATATGCGCCCTGTAAGAGTGGCTGAGGAAGGCATCGACTGGACATTCTTCCGTGAAAATACCGAGGGCGGCTATGCTGTTGGCTCATACGGTGTTAATATTACAGATGACCTTGCGGTTGACTTTACAGTTGCAACACAGGAAGGATGCGACAGAATCGCCCGCCTTGCCTATGATTATGCAAAGAAAAACAACAAGGGTAAGGTTTCAATCATCACAAAGGCAAACATTATAAAAACAACTGACGGAAAATTCCTTAACACAGCAAAGAAAATCGGCGAGGAATTCCCTGAAATCGTTACAGACGACTGGTATGTTGACATTACTACGGCAAAGCTTATTGATCCAATGAGAAGAAAGGATTTCAAGGTATTTGTTCTTCCAAACCTTTACGGCGACATTATCACTGACGAGGCTGCTGAATTCCAGGGCGGTGTCGGCACAGCTGGCTCTGCTAACATTGGTAAACGCTATGCTATGTTTGAGGCTATTCACGGCTCTGCACCGAGAATGATTTCTGAGGGCAGAGGTCAGTACGCTGATCCATGCAGTATGCTTCGTGCTTCTGTTATGCTTCTTTCACACATCGGCTATCAGGATAAGGCAAATGCTCTTGAGGCTGCACTTGATAAATGTATGTTTGAAGAAAAGAAGCTTACTATAACAGGCAGAGATACAGGATGCACTTGTCAGGAATTCGGCGACTATGTTATGGAAACAATTACTGAGATGACAAAATAACCCGTCATTTTACTGAGGTAAAAAATTATGGATAAAAAAGAGGAAATCTCTATTTCCGTTATCAAAAGGCTTCCCAGATATTACCGCTTTTTGCAAAGCCTTAAAGAAAACGGAATTATAAGAATCAGTTCAAAAGAATTAGCCAACAGAATGGGATTGACCGCATCGCAAATCCGTCATGATTTTAATTGTTTCGGCGGTTTCGGACAGCAGGGCTATGGATATAACGTTCCTGAGCTTCACTCTAAAATAGGAGAAATTCTCGGTGTCGGAGTTGAAAGAAAAACCATTCTTATCGGCGCAGGAAATCTTGGAAAAGCAGTCTGCAACAAGATATTCGGGGTTAACAGCGGCTTTAAGCTGATAGGCATTTTTGATAAAAATGAAGCCATATGCGGAAATATGATCAAAGGCATTCCGGTTAGAAATATTGAATACATTGAAAATTTCTGCATTGATAACAAGCCGGTCTGCGCGGTTATTTGCATTCCGTCTAACGATATGAAGGAATTGGCCGATTTGCTTATAAACCTCGGAATTAAAAGCTTTTGGAATTTCAGCAACTATGATATTGCAATGGCTCATCCGGAGGTACTTGTTGAAAATGCGCATCTTACAGACAGCCTTATGACACTTGGATATTTAACTGCATCCCTTTCCGATGTTTCCCCGGAGGAAGCATTATGATCAGAGTTAGCACAAAGGACATAATAGACAGTCTTCCCTACGGAGACGGAAAAGCAATACTTGTAGAGAAAAAAACGCTTGTTAATTCTTCTCAGTTCAAGGCTGAATACAGCGTTATAGATTTTGAAAATAAATCCAAGAATGTGTTGACCAAGAATGCGTATCTTTTAAAAAAATTCGGTGCTTCGTTTAAAGAGATAAGCGAAACCATACCAAACTTTGTTCAGTGTGATGCCGGAATTCTTTATGACAAGCGCGTTCTCGTAATCTATCCAAACGGCGAGGCAGGAATATTCAGCCGTGAAGGCGAACTCTCCTGGAGCGGATATTTTAACTATCATGAAGAAACCGTTTCGGGTCTTGCCCTTGACGGGAAATATTTCTGGAGTATCTGTTCAAGTGAAAATTCCGTTATCAGGTATTACAGCCAGACCATGCAGGTTGATTTAAGGATAGGCGGCAAAGAAGCTTCTACATTCCTTAACCCTACGCATATTTCAGCTGACAGCGGAGATATTTTTGTTTGCTGCGGCGGCAATAAGGTCAGAAGAATAGACGGAAATGATTTTACTGTTTCTGACTATCTGAATTTTGATGAACAGATTAAACAGTATCACAGATTCGGCAATCATTCGATAGCGGTTCTTTCCAGCGGAACATATCTGCTTGATGAATAAATAGTTAAAGGCACTCTCAATTGAGAGTGCCTTACTTGATTATTATTTCAAAGATGTTACAAGTGCTTTAGAATCTAAACGACCATATGTAGTTAAATAACAACTATCCCAATTAACTTCATCATAAGGAGCACAAAAGGCAACATATTTTGAATTTTTCAAATAAAATGTACCATTATTCTTATCATAACCACTAATTGTTAACGCCGTATTGCCTCTTCCATGGTCTATTGATA
>JAIDJS010000022.1 GCA_029052085.1 Eubacterium sp. | reverse complement strand
GTCATTTACAGATGAAAGCGGTAACCTCTATTTCTGGCTTCCAAATGACGGAACAGCTCCTGAGGTAAGGGTTGACCTTGATTTAAAAGATAAAGAAACCGGCGACGCTGTTGTTACCGAACCGTTCTTTATTACAAATGCAACGCAGGGTGCAGTGCTTAAGCAGTATGTTGTTTTCAGCATTGATGAAGCCCTTATAACCGATGAAAACCGTTTAAGAAAAAAATATGACGGCTTGGCTTTCTCAGATGCTCAGCAGGAGGCATTCCTTACATCTATTGTTAAGGATGGTATTGAAGTAACTGCTCCGGCAGGTCAGCTTTTAACAAATATTAATCAGATGTCTATTCAATCTCAAAGATTAAATGCTGATCTTGAGGTTGATGATAATGAAGCAATTACCAGCGGAACAAATGCAAACGTTGGTAAATATCAGCTTACAATTACATCAAATCAATATGCAAATACTGCCGGCTTCAAAGATGCGTTCTGGGGCCACAGATGCTATTATAAATATGCAGAAATTACTCCTGCAGAAAGTAAAACTATTGTTTCGGTTGCTCCTGTTTCAGATGATGTTGAAGCAACAGGTACTTATGATGCCGATACAGCAATGCAGCTGACAGCGTATGTTTCTCCTGCAGATACAGAGGCTTCAACCTGCGAGGCTCCTACGGGAAAGGTTCAGTTTTATATTAACGGCAAGCCTTATGGAGATCCTGTAAGTCTTGAGGATTGTGACGGTGCTGAAGATGTGAATGCAGCAGGCCGTAAGCAGAGCGTTGCTAAAATAAACTGGACTCCGACTCAGAATGGCGGTAAGTATGCTGTCAGCGGAACGCAGGAGATATATGCTAAATATATTGTTCAGGTTAAGGATAATTGTAATAAAATCGAAGCGGATTCTGGTGAATTCAAAATAAAAACGGTTGATCAGGGTAACGAGGATAACGGCGGTAAGCCAATTAAAGTAACGGATAATACAAGCGGAGAGGTTATTCCTGCTGAAAACAGCAAGCTTGATAAAATTTACGGAGATAAATTTACTCTTACTCTTGAAGGCGGAGATACAGACGAAACGCCTGTTTATGTAAGCAGCAATCCTGATGTTGCAATTGTTGATGAAGAAGGCAATGTAACGATAGTTGGTGTTGGTGAAGCTGTTATAACAGCAACCCGTCCGGGTAACGGTGCTTACAATAAACAGTCACAGGAAATTAAAATTACAGCTAAGAAAAAGGAATTATCCATTACGGCTGTTGATATTCTAGATAAATATTATAATGGCTTAACAAATGCAAAATATGATGCAAACTCAGTTGTAATCAAGGGCATTGTGTCAGGCGATGAAGAAAAGGTTAAGGCGGCGCTTAAGGGTGTTGCAGAATTCCCTGATTCAAATGTAGGCTTGTATCCTGATGCTTTTGTAACCTTTACGCTTGATGAGAATATGGCTGCACTTTACTTCTTCAAACAGGATGATGGAAGTGAGGGAAACAGCCTTGTATTAATTGATGAAGCTTCAATTAAAATAAAGTCAATCTCAAAACCGGATGGAGAAGAAACAACGAAACCGGGCGGAGAGGAAACGACTAACCCCGGCGGAGAAGAAACGACCAAACCGGGCGGAGAAGAAACGACTAACC
>JAIDJS010000219.1:24971-30339 GCA_029052085.1 Eubacterium sp. | reverse complement strand
ATCGGAGATTATAAAGCATATAAGTGATAATTATTCTGCTAAAGCTTTAAAAAAACTGAATAGAGAAATTCTTGAATTAGTTGGAGAAAAAAAGTCTGCTCCGGCAGGAATAATGTTTTTAGTTCTCGGTATTATTGCTATCGGAATACTTAGCATTCAAAATATAGGTTTCAGCAATAGTGGTGTAAGATTTTCAGATAGCCACAATATAATCGTTGTAACAGCAGAGTATTCTGATTTTGAGCTTTATAAGCTTGATGGATATTATAACGATGGTAAAGTAATGAATTATGAAAATGCTTATGCTATAGTCAATTCAGACGGCAGAAGCTATGATTTCGGCAATGTTACAGATGAATTAGAAGAAACGCTGCTTTCCAAATATCATCATAGTTTCAGGGAAGCAAAAACGATTGATGATGCTATAAATGAAATGAAAAACAAATAAGTTTAAGGATACATAGAAATGAAAATTTTAGGAATTGAGTCCTCTTGTGACGAAACTGCGGCAGCAGTGGTTGAAGACGGAAGAATTGTAAAATCAAATATAATTGCCTCCTCTCTTGAGGAGCATAAGCTGTACGGCGGCGTTGTGCCTGAAATTGCTTCACGCCGTCATGCCGAAGCAATAAGCGGTGTTGTTAAGGAAGCATTAGAGCAGGCTGGATGCACGATGGATGATATAGATGCAATTGCTGTTACCTTTGCGCCCGGGCTTATCGGCGCATTGCTTGTGGGCGTGAACTTTGCAAAAGGACTTGCTGCTTCGGCAGGTAAACCCCTTGTGCCGGTTCATCATCTGCGTTCGCATATTGCATCGAACTATTTAACATCTGATTTAGAGCCGCCCTTTCTTTGCCTTATCGTCAGCGGAGGGCATTCACATATCGTTGCAGTTAACAGCTATACGGATTATGAAATTATCGGAAAAACACGTGATGATGCAGCAGGCGAAGCGCTTGATAAGGCGGGAAGAACAATGGGTTTGCCTTATCCGGGGGGCATAAGTATTGATAAAATAAGCAAAACAGGAAATTCTGACGCATATGCTTTTCCGCATCCAAGAGTTGATGGAGCTCCGTTTGATTTTTCATTCAGCGGACTGAAAACCTCAGTTATAAATATTGTTCATAATGCCAAGCAGAAGCAGGAAGAAATCAATATTCCCGATTTGGCGGCATCTTTTCAAAAAAATGTTGTTCATTGCCTGATTTCAAATCTTGAAACAGTTTCGGAAAAATTCGGTTATAATAAAATTGTGCTTGCCGGCGGCGTTTCTGCAAATTCACTTTTAAGAAGCGAGAGTGAAAGGCTCTGCAGAAAACACGGATGGAAGCTGTATCTGCCCGAGCTTAAATACTGCGGTGATAATGCCGCAATGGTAGCTGCACAGGGCTATTATGAATATCTTGCGGGTATAACAGCGGATTCGAGCCTTAATGCTTATGCAACAATGCCAATAGATATTGTTAATTTTTAGTCAATTTATATATTATGCCTATTGAAATCGTTTTATTAATTGCGTATAATATAAGCTGATGAAAATTGCGGCTATTTCAATAATTTTTATCACAAATTGTATTCTGTATAAAGGAGAAGAAATATGGAAACAAATCTTACAAACAATAAGTCACTTCTTGACTGGCTTGATGAAAAGGTTGCTCTTTTAAAGCCGTCAAAAATTATGTGGATTGATGGCTCAAAAGAGCAGATTGATGCACTTAAAGCTGAAGCAGTTGAAACAGGCGAAATGATTAAGCTTAATGAAGAGCTTCTTCCGGATTGCTATCTTCACAGAACAGCTGAAAACGATGTTGCCCGTGTTGAGGACAGAACGCTTATCTGTTCCAAGAATGAAAAGGATGCAGGCCCTACAAACCATTGGATGGATCCTGCAAAGGCATATGAAATGCTTTATAACATTGCTGCCGGCTCATATGAGGGCAGAACAATGTATATTATTCCTTATTCAATGGGTCCTGTTGGCTCTCCGTTCTCAAAGATTGGTATCGAGATTACAGATTCCATCTATGTTGTTCTTAATATGAATATCATGACAAGAATCGGTACAGCAGTTCTTGATGCGCTCGGCGATTCAAACGATTGGGTTCGCGGTATGCACTGCAAATGTAATGTTGATCCTGAAAACAGATGGATCTGCCAGTTCCCTGAGGATAATACAATTATTTCTGTTAACTCTGCTTACGGCGGAAACGTTCTTCTTGGTAAAAAATGCTTTGCTCTTCGTATAGCTTCTTATCTTGGTAAGAACGAAATGTGGCAGGCTGAGCATATGCTTATTCTTGGCCTTGAAAAGCCAAACGGCGAAGTTAAGTATATCTGCGCAGCATTCCCAAGTGCCTGCGGTAAAACAAACCTTGCTATGCTTATTCCTCCGGAAGGATATCAGAAGAAGGGTTATAAGGTATGGTGTGTTGGTGATGATATTTCCTGGATCAGAAAAGGTCCGGACGGCCGCCTTTATGCTATCAACCCTGAAAACGGCTTCTTCGGTGTTGCTCCGGGAACAAATATGAAATCAAATCCAAATGCTCTTAAATCAACAATGAGCGGCACTATTTTCACAAATGTTTGCCACAACCTTGATAATAATACAGTTTGGTGGGAAGGTCTTGATAAAAATCCTCCTACAAACGCTATTGACTGGAAGGGCAATCCTTGGAATGGTGCAGAAACAACAGAGAAGGGTGCTCATCCGAACTCAAGATTTACTGCTCCGGCAACAAACTGCCCATGTATTTCTTCTGAATTTGAAAACCCACAGGGTGTTCCGATTTCAGCTATCGTATTCGGCGGACGCCGTGCTAAGCTTACTCCTCTTGTTTATCAGTCAAAGAGCTGGAACAACGGTGTATTTGTAGGTTCAATCATGGGTTCAGAAACAACTGCTGCTGCAACAGGTGCAGTTGGTGTTGTTCGCCGTGATCCTATGGCTATGCTTCCGTTCTGCGGCTACAACATGGGCGATTATTGGAAGCATTGGATTGAGATCGGCGAAACACTTGATCCTGATAAGGCTCCGAAAATCTTCAATGTTAACTGGTTCCGCAAGGATGATGAGGGTAACTTCCTCTGGCCAGGATTTGGCGACAATATGCGTGTTCTTGACTGGATTATTGATCGCTGCGACGGTAAGGTAGATGCTCAGGAAACAGCTATCGGATATCTTCCGTATGCTGAGGATATCAACCTTGAGGGTCTTGATATGACTAAGGAAGATCTTGAAAAAATTCTTGATGTTGATAAGGCTGCATGGGAAGAGGAATTCAAGGGTGTTGAAGAGCTTTATGCTAAGTTCGGTGATACACTTCCTGAAGAACTCAGAACAGAGCTTGAAACCGTTAAATCTAATCTTTAATTAAAATATAAGCCCAAGGGATTTTCCCCTTGGGCTTTTTTGTATCCGGAAAACGATGCGTTTAATGCATGGTCGGATTGTATGGGTGTTTGTAAAAAGATGTCAGTTAGTATAAAAAGAGCTTCTCTTCGGGATGTTCCAGGGAGAAGCTTTTTATTTTTAGTATTTTCCGTTTACAGTTGCTGAGTAATCAGATACGGCATTGGTTTTTGAATGTATGGCTCTGATTTTATATGTGTATTGCTTACCTTTTATAGGATTGTTAAGTGTTGTTTTGGTAGACGTTACAGTTCGTATTTTCTTGTATGAACCATTCTGATAAAGATAGACCTCGTACTGATTTGCTCCTGAAACGGCATTCCATGAGATTGTAAATGACGGTGTGGATGAATTAACCGCAAGCTTAATATTGGATGGTGTTGAAAGCCTCTTGTTGTTGACAGCGGATACAGCACTGCTGTATTCGGAGTAGGTTTTGCTTTTGCTGTCGTATGCTCTTGCCTTGTATGAATATTGTTTTCCGTATGATGCAAAAGCGGTAGTAAATGAGGTGGCTGATGTGGTTTTCATAAGCTTGTATGAGCCGTCCGCCTGCTTAATATAAAGCTCATATTTGTCTGCGCCTGCAACTGCATTCCAGGAAAGCTTGAAGCTTCCATTTGTGTTTACGGAAACATTCAGCTTAGGGGCTGTCATTTTTTTGCTGTTTACTGCCGATACAACATTGCTGTATTCGGAATAAACCTTGTTTTTGCTGTTTACTGCCTTTGCCTTGTATGAATATTGCTTTCCGTATGCGGCAACAGCGGTAGTAAATGAGGTAGCCGATGTGGTTTTCATAAGCTTATAAGAGCCATCTGACTGCTTGATATAAAGCTCATATTTGTCAGCTCCTGTAACCGAATTCCAAGAGAGTGTAAAGCTTCCGTTTGCATTCACGGTAACAGAATTGAGTTTGGGAGCAGAAAGCTTGATATTATTTGTAGCCGATACAGTGTTGCTGTACTCGGAATAAATCTTATTTTTGCTGTCTACCGCCTTTGCCTTATAGGAATATTGTTTTCCGTATTCTGCAACGGCTGTAGTAAAGGAGGTAGACGATGTGGTTTTCATAAGCTTGTATGAGCCGTCCGCCTGCTTAATATAAAGCTCATATTTGTCTGCGCCTGCAACTGCATTCCAAGTAAGCTTGAAGCTTCCGTTTGCATTAACAGCAACACTGTTCATTTTTGGTGCGGCCAGCTTTTTATTGTATTCAGCTGATACAATATTGCTGAAATCGGAATAAACCTTGTTTTTGCTGTTTACTGCTTTTACTTTATAAGAATATTTTCTTCCTATGGTTGCAACGGCAGTCGTAAATGAAGTAGAAGTTGTGGTTTTCATAAGATTATATGTTGTTCCGTTTGTGCTGAGGATATATATTTCATATTTATCAGCGCCTGAAACAGCGTTCCATGAAAGCGTAAAACTTCCGTTTGCATTAACAACAACATTTTTCATTGTAGGGGCAGAAAGTCTAACATTATTGGTAGCTGAAACCACATTGCTGAAATCGGAATAAACCTTGTTTTGACTGTCCAATGCTCTTATTTTATACGAATATTTAATATTGTAAGGAACATAAGCAGTTGTTGCGCTGGTTTTAGCTACGGTTCCGTTCAGCTGATAAATTCCGGTATTGTTGTTGTAAATATAAATTTCGTATTTATCAGCGCCTGTAACAGCGTTCCAGGAAAGAGAAAATGTACCGTTATCGTTTACTGTAATACGATTTAAAGTCGGCGTTGCCATCTTTTTCATGTTTACCCCTTTTATAACGTTGCTGAATTCGGAGTAAACATTATTCTTGCTGTCTATTGCTCTTACTTTATAAGAGTATTCTCTGCCGTATGTAGCAACGGCAGTTGTAAATGAAGCCGTAGTGGTTGTTTTCATAAGATTATATTTTCCGTTGGATCCAAGAAGATAAATCTCATATTTGTCTGC
>JAIDJS010000219.1:0-24871 GCA_029052085.1 Eubacterium sp. | reverse complement strand
GTAGTGGTTGTTTTCATAAGATTATATTTTCCGTTGGATCCAAGAAGATAAATCTCATATTTGTCTGCCCCGTAAACAGCACTCCATGAAAGATTAAAGCTGCAGTCCGGATTTACTTTAACAGCATTGAAGGTAGGAACAGCAAGCTTTGTGTTGGTAGCAGATACAATATTGCTGAAATCGGAATAAACCTTGTTTTTGCTGTTTACTGCCCTTACCTTGTAGGAATACTTCCTGCCGTATGTGGCAACAGCAGTCGTAAACGAGGTAGAAGTTGTGGTTTTCATAAGATTATATGCAGTTCCGTTTGCATTAAGAAGGTAAATTTCGTATTTATCTGCACCTGAAACAGCACTCCATGAAAGTTTAAAGCTGCAATCTGCATTTATAACTACATTGTTCATATTTGGTTTGCTGAGCTTGTTGTCATATATTGCAGATTCGATATTGCTGAAAGCGGAGGAAATATTATATTTGCTGTTTACCGCTTTAATTTTGTAAGAATATGTTCTGCCGATAGTAGCAACCGCAGTAGTAAATGAAGTAGCTGTAGTGGTTTTCATAAGCTTGTATGAGCCGTCCGTCTGCTTGATATAAAGCTCATATTTATCTGCGTTTGAAACAGAATTCCAGGAGAGCGTAAAGCTGCCGTTAGTATTGATTTTTACCGGATTTAATTTAGGAGCGGCAAGTGAAGCCCCCGGCATATTATTAAAAACAGGGATTGAAAATGTAATTGCATTATTTAATGCGCCTACATTTTTATAAGCATTATAGGTTTTTACTGCTTCCGTTGATGCTGCCTGAATATTTGCCATATATTCATGGCTGTGCATATAGCTTGATGCAGGGTTAACATTGAATTTTTGAAGATAGCCTGTGTATTGATCTCCGAAATTATTTGCAATCCATTTTGCACCGTTGTAGATTGAAAGATAAGGGTTTGTCCATGGTCTGTTATAGGTATCTTTTCCGGCCTTTTCAACAAAGTAGTCTGAACGGATATATCCTGTGTAGGTTTTTCCGCCTATGGATACATTGGTAAGCTTAACCCATTTATAGCCGTCGGATTGTTTAGCTGTGTATTCATAATTTTTAACACTTGTTCCGCTCGGAACAGAAGCTACAATTGATGAATTTGTTGTTGGCTTGCTTCGTAAATTAACGGAAACACCGGAACTTGTCTGAACGTGGGAGCTGTTGCTCGGAGCGGTGGCTGCCCATTTTAATCCGTCTGCTGCACCGGTATTTGCGCCTATATTATAATAATTATAAATCCCCTTATAGCCAGAGTATGTTCCGCTGGCACCTCCGGCGGTAGGCTTGCTGCCTCCAACCTCCTGAACAATTTTGGAAGCCAGATAATATGCCGAAAGTCCGCTGTATTTTGAGGCCTCCATTATAGCCTGCGAATATTTCACGGTTTGGTTATTTTTTTTATATGTAACAGTTGATCCCTGTTTGTTTTTATAAGTTATATTTGCATTGTACATCCAGGTTCCCTTAAGGATGCTTTCAACGCCTGCCTGTGTCTGGCTTGCATTATATAGGTTTGATTCAAACTGGAAAATATGCTGTTCATCAAGGAAGTTTCGGGGATCCAGATAATATTCAACTGCTTTCTGAGAAGCCGAAACCCAGTTTGGATATTCCTTAACAAGCGGAGCGCCGTTTTTGTAGCATTTGCTGCAGGTGCAGTAATAGCCCTTGCCGTTGTTTGCCGAATAATTCTGAATAAGCTGCTGAGAGTGAGATTTTCTTTCCTGTGAAACGGAGTAGGAAAAGGTCTCTCCAACCTTAAGCACTTCGAAATTCCAGTTCGGATGCGCCTGCTTCAGCTTATTTAATGAAGAAATATACGTTTCGGGAAATCCTTTTTTTCTTAATTCATCCGAATAATCCGTTGCCGCTTCTGCGGAAAAATGAATGCTTGGGATAACAAGCAATATAGTCAATATGGATAAAAAAATGCTTAATACTCTTTTTTTCATCATTTCTCTCTCCTTTATTACAATATATAAACATTATTAATAGTAACATTATAACGTTGCATTTGTCAATATTTTTTAACTATTTTGTAATAAATTTGCATTTCAGACAGAGTCTTCATAACTTTGTCAAAAAATTAACAGTATAAGGAAAAATATATATTGATTTTGAAGAGCGTATATAATATAATATTTATCGTAAAAATTTTAAATACTAATTTTAATTAAGAGAGGTATTACAATGAACGCATTAAATAAAAAGACAATCGAAGATATCGATGTAAAGTGCAAAAAGGTTCTTGCTCGCTGCGATTTCAATGTTCCGCTTAAGGATGGCGAAATCACAAACGATAAAAGAATCGTTGCTGCTCTTCCGACAATCAAGTATCTTGTTGAAAACGGCGCAAAGGTTATTCTTTGTTCACATCTTGGCAGACCTAAGGGCGAGTACAAGCCTGAATTCAGCCTTGCTCCTGTTGCTGCAAGACTTTCAGAGTATCTTGGCAAGGAAGTAAAGCTTGCCGAGGATGAAAATGTTGTAGGCGAAAATGCAAAGGCTATGGCTGCAGCTCTCGAAGACGGCGATGTTATGCTTCTTGAAAATGTTCGCTACAGAAAAGAAGAAACAAAGAACGAAGAGAATTTCTCAAAAGAGCTTGCTTCTCTTGCTGATATCTTTGTAAATGATGCTTTCGGTACAGCGCACAGAGCGCATTGTTCAACAACAGGTGTTGCTGCTTTCCTTCCTGCTGTATGCGGTTATCTTATTCAGAAGGAAATTGAATTCATGGGCGGTGCTCTTGCAGATCCTAAGCGTCCGCTTGTTGCAATTCTCGGCGGTGCAAAGGTTTCTGATAAAATCGGCGTAATTACAAATCTTCTTGATAAATGCGATACGCTTATTATCGGCGGCGGTATGGCTTATACCTTTATGAAATCACTCGGCTATGAAATCGGCACATCCCTTCTTGAAGAGGAGCAGGTTGAAAATGCCGGCCAGATGATGAAGGATGCTGAGGCTAAAGGCGTTAAGTTCCTTATTCCTGTTGATAACAAGGTTGGTAAGGAATATGATGAAAATACAGAGGCTATGGTTGTAGACAGTGATAAAATCCCTGATGGCTGGATGGGTCTTGATATCGGTCCTAAAACACAGGAATTGTTCACAAACGCAATCAAGGGTGCAGGTACAATTATCTGGAATGGTCCGATGGGTGTTTCAGAATGGGATAACTTTGCTGCAGGTACAATCGCAGTTGCAAATGCAGTTGCAGATTCAGGTGCTATCTCAATTGTTGGCGGCGGCGATTCAGTTGCTGCTGTTACAAAGCTTGGCTACAGTGATAAAATGAGCCATATCTCAACAGGCGGCGGTGCTTCTCTTGAATTCCTTGAGGGCAAAGAGCTTCCGGGTATCGTTGCTCTTAATGATAAAGACTAATTAAAATTTTACTTCTGTGTCCTCCCTTGTTAAAGGAGGGGATTGCATGCGGTGGGTGGATTTTGATATGAATCCCTCCGTCAACCTTACGGTTGCCACCTCTCTTTAATAAGGGAGGCAGTTTAAAATAAAAATTGATATTAGAGGTTTATGTTATGAATAAAAATCTTCGTAAAGCAGTTATCGCAGGTAACTGGAAAATGAATAATACACCTGCTGAAACAACAGCTCTTCTTAATGAAATGAAGCCGCTTGTTGCCGATGCAGACTGCGATGTTGTTATCTGTGCTCCTTTTGTTGATCTTCAGGCTGCGCTTGATGCAACAGCAGGTTCAAACATTATGGTTGGTGCTGAAAACTGCCACTGGGCTGAAAGCGGTGCTTTTACTGCTGAGGTTTCTGCTCCTATGCTTAAGGCAATGGGCGTTCCATATGTAATTATCGGCCATTCAGAGCGTCGTCAGTATTTCGGCGAAACAGATGAAACCGTTAATAAGAGAGTTCGTGCTGCTCTTGATAACGGTCTTAAGGTTATTCTTTGTGTAGGCGAGGTTCTTGCTGAAAGAGAACAGGGTGTAACCTTTGAGGTTGTTGGTCTTCAGACAAAGATTGCACTTCAGGGTGTAACTGAGGAAGAACTTAAGAATGTAATCATTGCTTATGAGCCTGTTTGGGCTATCGGTACAGGCAAAACAGCAACAGCTGATCAGGCTGATGAGGTTAACGGCTATATCCGTTCCGTTATTGCAGAGCTTTACGGACAGGCTGCTGCTGATGCTTTTGTTGTTCAGTACGGCGGCTCAATGAATGCAAAGAATGCGGATGAGCTTCTTTCAAAAGAGAATGTAGACGGCGGTCTTATCGGCGGTGCTTCTCTTAAGGCAGAGGACTTTTCAATCATTGTTAAGGCAGCAAGCAAATAATTAAAACAAATCAGTCCTCTTGTCCGAAAAGCAAGAGGACTTTTTTAAAAATTTTCGGAGGAAAGATACTTTATGAAAAAACCAGTTGTTTTATGTATAATGGATGGCTTCGGTAAAAACGACAGCGATTACGGCAATGCTATCTCTATGGCAGAAACACCTAATCTTGACAAGCTTATGGCAGAATGCCCTATGACCTATATCGGCGCTTCAGGTATGGATGTCGGTCTTCCTGACGGTCAGATGGGAAACAGTGAGGTTGGTCATACAAATATGGGCGCAGGCAGAGTGGTTTATCAGCCGTTAACCCGTATAACAAAAGCCTTTGCAGACGGAGAGGCTTATGAAAATCCGGCTCTTTGCGGTGCTATGGAAAATGCAAAGGACAAGGCGCTTCATCTTATCGGTCTTGTATCTCCCGGTGGTGTTCACAGTCATACAGAGCATCTTTATGCGCTTCTTGAAATGGCAAAGAAAAACGGTGTTGAGAATGTTTATGTTCATGCACTTCTTGACGGACGAGATGTTCCGCCGTCCTCAGCTGTTGATTATCTTGAAGAGCTTGAAGCAAAAATGAAAGAAATCGGCGTTGGTAAAATTGCTTCTGTTATGGGCAGATTTTATGCAATGGACCGTGATAATATCTGGGATCGTGTTGAAAAGGCTTATGCAGCTATCGTTTACGGCGAGGGTATTCAGGCTGATGACGCAGTTAAAGCAGTTAAGGAATCCTATGATACGATTGATGAAGACGGCAAGCATTTAACGGATGAGTTTGTGCTTCCGACAGTTATCGGCACAGACGGCAGAGTTAAAGCAAATGATAGTGTGATATTCTTCAATTTCCGCCCCGATCGTGCAAGAGAGATTACAAGAACATTCGTTGATGCTGATTTTACAGGCTTTGAAAGAAAAAATGGCTTCTTCCCACTCAATTATGTTTGTATGACACAGTATGATGCGGAAATGCCGAATGTTGAGGTTGCTTTCGGTCCTGAAGCGTTAACAAATACGCTTGGCGAATATCTTTCAGCGAATGGCAAAACACAGCTTCGTATTGCTGAAACGCAGAAATATGCTCACGTAACCTTCTTCTTCAACGGCGGCGAGGAAAAGCAGTATGAGGGCGAGGACAGAATTCTTGTTGACAGTCCTAAAATTTCAACCTTTGATTTGATGCCTGAAATGAGCGCTCCTGAGGTTTCCGAAAAGCTGAATGAAGCAGTAAGAAGCGGTAAATATGATGCCGTTATCGTGAATTTTGCAAACTGCGATATGGTTGGTCATACAGGAATTATCCCTGCCGCTGTTAAAGCAGTTGAAACAGTTGATGATTGTGTTGGTTCTCTTGTTGAAGCCGTTAAGGAAATGGATGGTGTTCTTTTCGTAACAGCCGATCATGGTAATGCAGATAAAATGCTTGATGAAAACGGAGAGCCTTTTACTGCGCATACAACAAATCCTGTTCCTTTCATCATTGTCAATTATCCCTGCCAGGTTCGCGAGGGTGGTAAGCTTTGCGATATTGCGCCTACAATGCTTAAGGTTATGGGACTTCCTCAGCCAAAGGAAATGAACGGCGAAAGCATTATTAAATAAATTAAGACTTCCCTCTGATGAGGAAGTATATTAAAAAAGAAAAAATCGTAGGGGCGGATACTATCCGCCCCGTTTTTTGTTGACCTTTTATTTTCAATATGCTAAAATATTGTTGCGAAACATAAAAACCAAATATTTGGAGAAACTAGGGTATGAGTTTTGATTTGTTAAAAACGCATACTCTTATAACTCATACGATGGTTCTCCAATGTATCTGTTTTTATGTTTCGCAGCATGGAGTTGCGTTTTTGGCGCAGCTTCGGCTGCGCATTTTTTATTTTGAGGAGAAAACGATGACCGTACTTACTTTAATAGGAGAAAAAATGGCTTATTGCAGAGCTTTGCTTGGCTTTTCCAAAAAAGAAATGGCAAAGCTGCTATCCGTTGCACCAGGCACGCTTGCTAAATATGAAAAGGGCATATCTTTGCCGTCCTTACTGGCTTTGTATGAGTTTTCATTAATAATGGATATACCTATGGATGCTTTTGTTTCTGATGATATTTCATTGGAAGAATTTATAAAAATGAGTAAAAAAACTACAACAGAAATGTTTATCGAATTGTATAACGATATAGTTAAAAAAATTTCCTAAACAAAAAAGCGCTGGCAGGGTGTCCCTTACCAACGCTTTTTATTGTCTATACATTTAATTACGAATTGCCCATAGGTTTTTAATCTGGTCTTTAATGCCTTCATATGTCCATTCTTTTTCGGAATTTTTAATGCTGTTTGGGTCATTAACTCTGATTTTTCCGTTTTCATATCCAACAAGAACAATAAAATGGCCTGTTGTTGTAAAATCTCCGGGGCCCATAGAGCAGATAATCGGATTTCCAACCTCAAGATTTTTTATAATCCTGTTTTCATCAAGCGGAAGCTCCGTAACATCAAGCCCAAGCTTTTCGCCGCCCTCGCTTATCAGAGCCCATGATGAGCCTTTGTCTGTAAATCCGTTTAAAGCATACCCGTTTTTCTTTGCAAATTCAATGATTTTATCCGGCGACATATCCTCATCTTTCGTTAAATGGTATGCTGCCATTGACAGGCAGACAGGGCCGCATCCCGTTAGTCCTGCAATATCGCCGCTGTATTTTATATATCCCCATCGCTTGTCCCATTGCATAAACAAAGGTACGGATGTGCTGTTTTTATATTCGCTCATATCAACCCGATGCTCTTTTTTGTGTTCTTTGGGGTAGGAAAGCACAAAATCCTTTGTTTCGCTGTTTCTGCTTAACAGTGCAATCAGATTTTCAGGGTATTCATTGTAATCTATACCATTCTTTTCAGCGTATTTGCTTACAGCCTCTTTGGCTGTTTGAGATGTAAATACTTCATTGGAATCTGACGGTTTGAATAATATAAAGGCGGCAGCAATGATGATTAGAATTGCTGCTATTGTTATAAATCCTGATGTTTTTCTTTTCATCTTTAACAATCTCCTTTCAGAAATTCCTCCGAATGCTTTGCACCAATATTTTTTAGGGCAGAATAAAGGCTTTATAATGATAAAAGCACATAGAGAAATCTATGTGCTTAATTTTAATGCTTTATATATGAAATCTGCTAAAGAAAAAATAAAGATTTAATTAAGATACAAAATAATTTCCTTTTCCTTCAGTGTTTTCTGAACATCAATAACTCTTTGGTTTTCAGAACCGCGGAATTTAAGCATGATGTTCTTTTTTTCCTTTTCAAATCTTCCGTCAACAAGAATATCTATTTCCTTTAAAAGCTGAAAGGAAATGTCCGTTTTGGCGCGGGACGGGATTTCTCCCGTGATTTCCTCAATCGTAAAGCCGCTGTAGCACCAGATTGTTTTGCCGGGATATCTCTTTCTGAAATCACGCACAAGTTTTAAGAGCGTTTCCTGATTTTCAGGCTCAAACGGCTCTCCGCCAAGAATGGATAAGCCGGCAATCCACGGGTAATCAACAGAAGAAAGGATTTCCTCTTCTGTTTCCTCTGTAAACGGTTTTCCGTATTGAAAATCCCATGCCATGGAATTGAAGCAATCAGGGCAGCAGTGGCGGCAGCCCGATACAAAAAGAGAGGTACGAACGCCCTCTCCGTTTGCAATATCGTTTGTTTTTATTTCTGCAACATTCATATTATAAATGTAATACTCTTTCTTTAATTTCCTGCGTTCTGCCCTGGTTCCAGAACTGTGTTCCGATATAACCGCAGGTACGGCGTGCAACATTCATTTTATCCTGGTCCTCGTTGCCGCAGTTCGGGCATCTCCAAACAAGCTTGCCCTCTCCGTTGTCAACAACCTGAATTTCGCCGTTGTAGCCGCAGCACTGGCAGTAGTCGCTCTTTGTATTAAGCTCAGCGTACATAATGTGGTCGTAAATATACTGCATAACACTTAATACGGCAGGGATATTATCCTGCATATTCGGAACCTCTACATAACTGATTGCGCCGCCGGGAGAAAGCTTCTGGAATTCAGCTTCAAAAGAAAGCTTCTTGAATGCGTCAATTTCTTCGGTAACGTGAACATGATAGCTATTTGTAATATAATTCTTATCCGTAACGCCCGGAATTTTTCCGAAGCGCTTCTGAAGACATTTAGAGAATTTGTATGTGGTTGACTCAAGCGGTGTACCATATACGGAGAAATCAATGTTTTCCTGCTTTTTCCATGTCTGGCAGGCATCGTTCATTTTCTGCATAACCGAAAGTGCAAAGTCCTTTGCTTCGTCATCGGTGTGGCTCTTGCCTGTCATATATTTAACACATTCGTAAAGGCCTGCATATCCAAGAGAAATGGTTGAATAGCCGCCGAAGAGAAGCTTATCAATGGTTTCGCCCTTTTTAAGTCTTGCAAGTGCGCCGTACTGCCAAAGAATCGGAGCAACGTCGCTTGGAGTGCCGAGCAATCTGTTGTGGCGGCACATCAGTGCGCGGTAGCAAAGCTCAAGTCTTTCGTCAAATATATTCCAGAACTTTGTCATATCTCCGCCCGATGAGCAGGCAATGTCAACAAGATTAAGCGTTACAACGCCCTGATTGAATCTGCCGTAATATTTAGGCTTGTTTGTTTTAGGGTCAACATAAGGGGTAAGGAAGGAACGGCAGCCCATACAGGTATAAACATTTGAATTGCCGTTTTTATCAACCTTAAGCTCTCTCATCTTCTTTGCTGAAATATAATCGGGAACCATTCTTTTTGCCGTACATTCGGCAGCAAGGCAGGTTACATCCCAATATTTTGAACCCTCGGTAACATTATCTTCATCAAGAACATAGATAAGCTTAGGAAATGCAGGTGTAATCCAAACGCCGCTTTCATTTTTTACGCCCTTGATACGCTGGCGCAGAACCTCTTCAATAATAAGCTTAAGATCATCTCTTGTCTGTCCCTCAGGAACCTCATCAAGATACATAAATACAGTAACGAACGGAGCCTGTCCGTTTGTTGTCATAAGCGTAATAACCTGATACTGAATCATCTGAACGCCGCGGTTGATTTCATCTCTTACACGAAGCTCGGTAATTTTATCAACCTGCTCGTCTGTCGGCTCAATGCCTGCAGCTTCAAATTCAGCGCGAACATCCTTTTTGAACTTGTTACGGCTTAAATCAACGAATGGTGCAAGATGGGAAAGGCTGATGCTCTGTCCGCCGTACTGGCTTGAAGCAATCTGCGCAATAATCTGTGTTGCGATATTGCAGGCTGTTGAAAAGCTGTGCGGCTTTTCAATCATTGTTCCGCTGATAACGGTTCCGTTCTGAAGCATATCCTCAAGATTAACCAAATCGCAGTTGTGCATATGCTGTGCAAAATAGTCTGCGTCATGGAAATGGATAATTCCGTTTTCATGTGCTTCAACAATATCTGGAGGTAAAAGAATACGTTTGGTAAGGTCCTTTGAAACCTCGCCTGCCATATAATCTCGCTGAACACTGTTTACGGTTGGGTTTTTATTTGAATTTTCCTGTTTAACCTCTTCGTTGTTGCATTCAATAAGAGATAAAATCTGATTATCGGTTGTGTTTGCTTTTCTGATAAGCGTTCTGTTATAACGATATTTAACATATCTTCTTGCAACCTCAAAAGCGCCCTGAGCCATAATCTGGTTTTCTACGATATCCTGAATTTCTTCAACCGAAAGCGCTCTGTTTGCCTTCTGAATTTTGAATTCAACATATTCTGCTATGTCCTTAATCTGAGATGCGGAAAGCTCCTCTTTTTCACAGGCTGCATTTGCTTTTGTTACGGCAACAGCAATTTTATTTAAGTCAAAATCTACCTCTGAGCCGTTTCTTTTAATGATTTTCATAATCTTAATACCCCGTATTCTATACTATTTATATAACATACAAACGATTTCACGCATTTTGCTTGATAATCCAGTTGTTACAAAATGGTAACATGCGTTGTGCTGTGCTTTATCATAATACCAAAACCCAGCGCCGCTGTCAATGATTTTTTCGCAAAAAATACAATATATTGTGCCGATTTTTTAAAAATGTAAAAAAATTAACGATATGTAGATTTTACTTGTAAGGCATCATTTTTGGGGTTTTTGGCTTAAAATCGGCAAAAAATATGAAAAACTGCACTTTTTATGTATAATTATTACAAAAGTGTAAATACAGATTGTATAAATTTTATTCGTGCATAAAAACAACAACATATTACATATTTAGAAAATATATCCACTATATATTGCGGTTAGTTTGAAATAACATGAACTTTGTGCAATTTAACTATAAATATTTCAAAATCGTTCTTATTTTCCGAATAAATATCAATTGCAATATGATTATAAGTTTGTTATGATAGTAGCGAGATGAATAGATTGTAATGATTATTATATCGTTACAATATTATATTAAATTGTGGAAAAGATAAAATTAAGGAGGATAAAATGATGAATACTGCTTGGAGAGGATTTAAAACAGGCGAATGGTGCAACGGCATCAATGTTCGTGATTTTATAAATAAAAACTATACAGCCTATGACGGCGATGCTTCCTTTCTTGAGGCGCCTACAAAAAGAACCGAAAGAGTAAGCAAAAAGCTGAATGAGCTGCTGATTGCCGAAAATGAAAAGGGCGGCGTATTGGATGTTGATACAAGCAAGGTGCTTACCATTCTTTCACACAAGCCGGGCTATGTTGTCAGGGAAGACGATATTATTGTTGGACTTCAGACTGATGAGCCGTTAAAAAGAGGTGTTTCTCCTTTTGCAGGGTACAGAAATGCTGTGCAGGCATGTGAAGCTTACGGCTATGAGATGTCCGATACAATCAAGGATGAATTCACTTACAGAACAACGCATAATACGGGTGTTTTCCGTGCTTATACAGATACAATGAAAAAGGCACGGCACGCCGGTATTTTAACAGGCCTTCCTGATGCTTATGCAAGAGGCAGAATTATCGGCGATTACCGCAGAATTGCCCTTTATGGTATGGATTATCTGATTGAACAAAAGAAGCTTGATAAAAAAGCGCTTGGCGAAAAGGATATTCTTGATGAAGAAACCGTTCATCTTATGGAGGATCTTGCAAAGCAGCTTGAATTTATGAATCAGCTTAAGATTATGGCGCTTGATTATGGCTTTGATATTTCTGCTCCGGCACAGAATGCAAAGGAAGCAATCCAGTGGCTCTATTTCGGTTATCTTGGTGCAATCAAGGAACAGAACGGCGCTGCAAACTCAATCGGCAGAATTGCTGAATTTATTGATTGCTATATTGAAAGAGATTTTGCTGAGGGAACTCTTGATGAAAAGGGAGCGCAGGAGCTTATTGATGATCTTGTTGTCAAGCTTCGCCTTGTACGCCATCTCCGTACACCGGAATATAATGATCTTTTCGCAGGTGATCCTGTTTGGGTAACCTGCTCGCTCGGCGGTGTTACAAATGAGGGCGAGCATATGGTTTCAAAAACCTCCTTCCGTGTTCTTCAGACTCTTTATAATCTTGGCTCAAGCGCAGAGCCGAACATTACGGTTTTATGGAGCAGTAAGCTTCCGCAGGGCTTCAAGGATTTCTGTGCGCAGGTTTCTATTGATACAGATTCAATTCAGTATGAAAATGATGATGTAATGAGAAAAGATTACGGCGATGATTATGCTATCGCCTGCTGTGTATCTGCTATGAAAGAGGGTAAGCAGATGCAGTTTTTCGGCGCTCGCTGCAATTTGGCAAAGGTGCTTCTTATGGCGCTTAACGGCGGTAAGGATGAGGTTCACGGCGATCAGATTGCTCCTGAAAGCGAGGTTTTTGACGAAACGGCTCTTGATTATGATAAGGTAGTAAAGGCATATAAGGAATATCTTTCCTGGATGGCTCGCCTTTATGTGAATACAATGAATATTATCCACTATATGCACGATAAGTATGCTTATGAAAGACTTATGATGAGCCTTCATGATACAGATGTTGAGCGTCTTATGGCATTTGGTGTTTCAGGCTTTTCCGTTGTTGTTGATTCTCTTTCAGCTATTAAATATGCAAAGGTAACACCTGTTAAGGATGAAAGAGGAATTATTACCGATTTCAAAACAGAGGGTGATTTCCCTAAATACGGCAATGATGATGACCGTGTTGATGATATTGCAAAAGATCTTATTTCTTATTTCTATAATGAACTTTGCAAAACACCTGCTTACAGAGGTGCTAAGCATACGCTTTCAATTCTTACCATTACATCAAATGTAATGTACGGCAAGAAAACAGGCGCTACTCCTGACGGAAGAAAAGCAGGCGAACCTTTTGCACCGGGTGCAAACCCAATGCACGGCAGAGATTCAGAGGGTGCTCTCGCTTCGCTTAACTCCGTTGCTAAGCTTGATTACGGCTGCTGTCAGGATGGTATTTCAAATACATTCTCTATTACTCCGGATACGCTTGGCAGTGATATGGAAAACCGAATCAGCCATTTAACAACGATGCTGGATGGTTATTTTGCTCAGAATGCGCATCATCTTAATGTGAATGTTCTGAATCGTCAGAAGCTGATTGATGCGATGAATGATCCTACGCTTTATCCGTCACTTACAATCCGTGTTTCCGGCTATGCAGTAAACTTTAATAAGCTTACCCGTGAAAAGCAGGAAGAGGTTATTGCAAGAACATTCCATACTTCAATGTAAAATTCTATAATTAAAAGCGTTGGTTTTACCAACGCTTTTTTGTTTAAAAAATACCTTTAACTATATCGTTGTGCAATTCAATAAACATTTCGCTTGTGGTTTTTGCACTCATTTTTTTGAATTCTTCCAATGAAAAATCATCGGAAACAAAAGTTTCCATAGGCATATCCATTATTAATGAAAGTATATATAACGGCATTACAGACGGCATAGATATTCCTTTTTCGTATTTAGACAGTGTACTTACAGAAACGTCCATATGCTCTGCTAATTCTTTTTTAGAAAACTGAAGTTTCTCTCTGCTGTAAGCTATTTTTTCTCCTAATAAAGTAATTTCTTCCATATGTATTGTCTCTCCTCTGAAAATAAAAAATGCGCAGCCGAAGCTGCGCCAAAAACGCATTTCCCCAGCCGTCGCCAAACGAATTGAGTCTAAGACCTCATAATAAGCACAGAAGTACCATACAGGAGAACGCGTTTTTATACAAAGATAAAAACGTACAGTACGCTTCTGTGTATATTATTCAATTCGTTTGGCAGATTTATTCTATCATATTGAAATCAAAAGGTCAATAAAAAAGGCTTCCCCTTAAGGAGAAGCCTTTTGATTTTATTTTGTAAAGAATGTTAAAAATGCCTTATAAGCCATATAAACATCAATTTTGCTTACCATTTCATATGGTGCGTGCATGGAAAGAACAGGCACACCAACATCAATTGTGTCTATATCAAGGTTAGCAACATACATGGCAACAGTTCCGCCGCCGCCTGCGTCTACCTTGCCAAGCTCGCCGCTCTGCCATAAAACATCGTTGCTGTCAAGAAGCGTTTTAACCCAGCTTACAAATTCTGCGCTTGCGTCGCTTGTGCCGCTCTTGCCTCTTGAACCTGTGTATTTTGTTACGCAGACACCGCCGTTAATCATGCTTGCGTTGTTCTTTTCAAAAACGGAAGCCCATGTAGGGTCAAATGCAGCGTTAACATCAGCTGAAAGGCACTTACTGTTTCGCATAACATCTCTGCCTGCGAAGCCCTCAAGCCGTGCAAGATCCTCGATAAAATATTTCATATAGCTGGAATGAAGGCCTGTGTTGCCGTCACTGCCGATTTCTTCTTTATCTGTAAGAACAGTTATGGCAGTATACTCGGGAGCCCCTTCAATATCAAGAATAGCCTCAAACGCAGGGTAAGAGCAAACTCTGTCATCATGGCCGTATCCGCCGATAAGGCTTCTGTCAAAGCCGATGTCATCAACCGTAAAGGCAGGAACAAGCTCTAATTCTGCTGAAAGGAAATCTCTTTCAACAATGCCGTATTTTTCGTTAAGAAGCTTTAAGATGTTGAGCTTAACACGTTCGCTTTCGGCATCATCCTTAAATGGACGGGAACCGATAACAACATTGAGCTCTTCGCCCTTAACAAGCTCATTCGGCTTTCTTGTATACTGTTCGTTTGCAAGGTGAGGAAGAATGTCGGTAATGCAGAATTTAGGCTCGCCCTCTTTTTCGCCAAGCTTAATGTCTACATATGTTCCGTCATTTTTACAGATTCGTCCGTGAAGTGAAAGCGGAATAGCAACCCACTGGTATTTTTTAACGCCGCCGTAGTAATGGGTTTTGAAGTAAGCAATTGAATTGTCCTCATAAACCGGGTTTTGCTTTAAATCAATTCTTGGGGAATCAATGTGCGCTGCCGAAATGCGAACGCCCTCGTTGATCGGCTTTTTGCCCTTAACGCAAAGGATGATGGATTTGTTTCTGTTCAAAACATAAACCTTTTCTCCTGCCTTAAGCGAATTGCCGAATGGATCAAACGGTGTAAAGCCTGCTTTCTCGGCATTCTGAACTGCCCATTCTGCAACCTCTCGTTCTGTTTTGCAGTTAAAAAGAAAATCCTTGTAGCCTTCGCAGAAATCGTCTGCTGCTTTAATGGTATCCTCGCTTAAAGCATCCATTCCGTTTTCTTTTTTGTAAAAAAGCTCTTTTTTAAGCTCTTTTGCTGTTTTACTCATAGTATTTCCTCCAATATATTACGAATTTGGTTTTTTATATCTCTTCCGTCATTGATAACGGTAAAATCTGAATTTTCTTTATAGAATTCTTCGCTTTTTTGAGCATTCATTCGTGCCTCTGCCTGCTCGGCGGTAATGCCGTCACGCTCTATAATCCGTTTCCTGCGTGTTTCGGTTGGAGCAAGAACGGCTATTGTTTTGTAGCATTCGTTATTTCCGTTGCATTCAAAAAGAAGCGGTGCATCAAACACGCTTGGAAAAACAGCATCCTTTTTGCATAATTCAATGATTGCCGGGTGCGTAATTGCATTCAGCTTTTCGGTATTTTCTTTAGAAGAAAATGCTCTGTCTGCAAGAAGCTGCCTGTTTAAAATTCCGTTTTCAATTATATCATTGCCAAATTCCTTTGCTAATATAGAAAGGTACGGCGAATTTTTTTCCGTAATCTTTCTTGCGTAAATATCTGTATCTAAAATATGAAAGCCAAGCGTTTCAAGATATTTGCCAACATAGCCCTTGCCTGCGCCTGTCTGCCCTGTTAAGCCTATTGTAAATGGCTTTTCAAGGTCTATTATGCAGAAAGCGGCGGCTCGTATCAGCCTGTTGTAAACTGCCATTCCAACGCCGTCTTTGTGCGGGATTCTTGCGTAAACCTTTTTTGCACCCATTTCATCAAGTTGTCTTAGGGCATCGAATAGTTCCTTAGCCTGAGATATATCATCGTTTTCTTTTCCGAATGTAACCTTTGGGATATCAACATTGTTGTCCTCAAAGCAAAGTGCAAATGCGTCTTTTTTTGAATTAACAAAGCTTTCGTATTTTTCTTTTGAAGCGTTAACCAGCATAACCTTTGCTTTCGGGGCATAATGCTTGTACTTCATACCGGGAGAGGCGGCAATCTCGTCATTTTTCATACCCTCAAGCACGGCAGATGCAACCTCAACCTTTCCGATAACGGCTTCAAGCATTTCTTTTGTTATTGCACCCGGTCGAAGAATGGTCGGAATCTCTGTTGCAAGGGTTATAACGGTTGATTCAACACCGAATTCGCAGTCCTCGCCGCAAAGTATTGCGTCAATTTTTCCGCTCATATCGTCAATAACATGCCTTGCTCTTGTCGGGCTAGGCAGTCCGCTTGTGTTTGCGCTTGGTGCGGCAATCGGAGTCCCTGCGGCTTTTATCAGCGCTCTTGCCGTTTTGTTCTGCGGCATGCGGATTGCTACCGTATCAAGCCCGCCGCTTACCGTGCTTCCGATTTTTTCGCTCTTCGGCAGAATGATTGTTAATGGTGCAGGGAAAAATTGGTCTATAATTGCCTGCGCTTTTGGTGTAACCTCTTTAACAAGGGGAATAATGTCTTTTTTTTCCGCTATGTGAACAATCAATGGATTGTCGCTCGGTCTGCCTTTTGCGAGGTATATGCTTTTAACGGCTTCGTCATTCAGTGCATCCGCCCCAAGACCGTAAACGGTTTCGGTTGGGAATGCAACAAGCCCGCCGTTTCTTAAAATTTCACCTGCAAGGGCAATGTCATATTCACTTGTAGATAAAATTTTTGTTTCCATAAAAATCAAATAACCCCTGAGCCTCCCTTGTTAAAGGGAGGTGGGTGCAGCCTGCTGCACTCGGAGGGATGCCTTTCAATCAAATAACCTTTGTGCCTCCCTTGTCAAAGGGAGGTGGGTGCAGCCTGCTGCACTCGGAGGGATTCTTTAACACATTTATCTATATATTCACAAACTCCCTCAAAATTATAATTTACCTCATTATTGGGAATTCTTATAACTTTTAAATTATATTTTTCAATTTTTTCTGTTCTTATTTTATCTTTTAAAGCATTTGCTGTTTGAAAATGCTGTGTGCCATCTAATTCAATAACAAGCTTTGCTTTTGAGCAGTAAAAGTCAACAATGTAATTGTCAATAACCTTTTGCCTTAAGAAACGAACAGGATAAGTCCTGAGAAAATCGTACCATAAATGCTTTTCTTCTTTTGTTGGATTTTTTCTTAGGATTCTCGCATTGTCTGTTAAATTGGGATTGTGTTTGTACATATGAATCCCTCCACCGCAAGCGGTCCCCCTCCCTTTAACAAGGGAGGTTATTGCACATTTTTATATTATTCCTCGCTGGCTTTCAGCTTTTCAGCCGTATCGGCAGTGATGAGGGCATCTATAAGCTCATCAAGGTCGCCGTTGAGCATCTGCTCAATTTTATACAGGGTAAGTCCGATTCTGTGATCTGAGATTCTTCCCTGCGGATAATTATATGTGCGTATTCTTTCGCTTCTGTCGCCCGTACCTACCTGTGATTTACGCTCGCCTGCAATCTCTGCATCGTGCTTTGCCTTTTCGGCATCATACAGTCTTGAACGAAGCACCTTCATAGCCTTTTCCTTGTTTTTGTGCTGGCTTCTTTCATCCTGACATTCCACAACCGTGCCTGTGGGAATATGCGTAATTCGAATTGCGGAGGAGGTTTTGTTGATATGCTGACCGCCTGCGCCGCTTGAGCGGAAGGTATCTATCTGCAAATCCTTTTCGTTCAGCTCAAAATCAATATCCTCTGCCTCAGGAAGCACGGCAACGGTAACGGTAGAGGTATGAATTCTTCCCTGGCTTTCTGTTTCAGGTACACGCTGCACTCTGTGAACGCCGCTTTCAAATTTAAAACGGCTGTATGCGCCGTCACCTTCAACGGAAAAGCTGATTTCCTTGTAGCCACCAAGCCCGGTTTCGTTTGCATTAAGCACCTCTGTTTTAAAGCCCTTTGCTTCGGCATACATAGTATACATACGGAAAAGAACGCCTGCAAAAAGAGCGCTTTCCTCTCCGCCTGCACCGCCTCGGATTTCGATGATAACATTCCTGTCATCATTAGGGTCACGGGGTAAAAGAAGAATTTTAAGCTCCTCGGAAATTCTTTCAATATCCTCCTTGCTCTGCTCAAATTCCTCTTTAACCATTTCGGCAAAATCGCTGTCAAGTCCGCCCTCGTCCAGCATAGCCCGGCTTTCCTCGTTTGCTTCCTTTGCTTTTTTGTATTCACGGAATTTTTCAACAACGGGGGTAAGCTGCTTCATTTCTTTCATCAGCTTGGTATACTGCTCCTGATCCGTAACGATTTCAGGCCTGCAAACCAAATCATTTACCTCTTCAAATCTTTTTTCAACTTCAGTTAATTTATCAAACATGTTTAACACCTTTTATATTTTTTTCTGCTTTGATTCGGGGCACCATAACCTCTCTGCCGCATTTTGTGCATTTCAGCTTATAGTCAACACCAAGGCGCAGCAGTTCAAATTCCTTGCATCCGCAGGGGTGGGGCTTTTTCATAATAAGAATATCATGAAGATTCAAGTCCATATCATTCACCTGTTTATTTTTATTTATACTTATTAATATGCTCTATTGTAGCACAATTACCATTTGTTTACAACATAATTAAGTCCAAGTTTGCATATACATAATTACAAAGTAATTAAAGAGAGTGATGTTATGATTTTTTATCCGGAAGGGCAAAATGAAGCCCTGCAGCGAAAATTTGATTCGTTGGAGGATGTTAAAACAGCAATGATGAACGGAACGGTTATTGAATCAAAGGTTCTTTTGTGTGACAGTGAGCATAATCTTCATGTTGATCTGGGGATTATCAGGGGAATGATACCAAGAGAAGAGGGCGCTATCGGAATAGATGACGGAACAACAAGAGATATTGCTCTTATTTCCAAGGTCAACAAGCCTGTCTGCTTTACCGTTCTTGGATTTCAGCGTGATGATTTCGGTAATATAAGCGCAATTCTTTCAAGAAAGGCAGTTCAGCTTGGATGCAAAAAGAACTTTATTGATCATCTGAATGTCGGCGATATTATAAATGCAAGAGTAACGCATCTGGAGAAATTCGGTGCTTTTATTGATATAGGAGCAGGAATTAATGCGCTGATTCCAATAGATATGCTTTCTGTTTCCAGAATCAATCATCCCCGCGAAAGACTTTATGAGGGCGAGGATATAAAGGTTGTTTTAAGAAAAAGAGAGCCTGAAAAGCTTACCTTTTCGCTGAAAGAGCTGCTTGGAACATGGCGGGAGAATGCAGCGCTTTTTGAGCCGGGAGAAACGGTTACTGGAACGGTAAGAAGCATAGAGCCTTACGGTGTATTTGTTGAGCTTATGCCGAACTTAGCAGGACTTGCCGAGCCTTGCGATTATCTTTTTGAGGGGCAGCAGGTTGCTGTTTATATCAAATCGGTTCTTCCTGATAAAATGAAAATAAAGCTTGTTATCGTTGAGGCATTTGATGAAGCCAAAATGGCAGAGGAGCTTACATATTTTGTTCATGCAGAGCATATAGACCGTTTTGATTATTCAACGCCGAATGCACCTAAGGAAATTTCAACTGTTTTTGACGAAGAAATTTAAAAATTTTCTTGACATTATGGAATTTAGTGTTAATATAAGAGCCAAGAAAACTGAGGCTGGCATTAAATACAGTTATTGAGGATGTGTTTTGATACCGGCTTTTGATGAAACGGAGGATGTTTATGAACGTTTTTATGCCTGCATTAAAGCTTGTTTGGGAAAGAACAAGGCATGTAGATGCAAAAAGAATGAAAACCGAAAAATATCCGAACGGGATAAAGGAATTCCGGGATATCCCGTATATTGAAGACGGAAATATGTACCACCTTCTTGATGTTTATGTTCCTGATGATGCAGGAACAAAGCTACCTGTTATTATTGATGTTCACGGCGGCGGCTGGATGTACGGCACAAAGGAAATCAATAAATGCTATTGCCATCATCTTGCAAGGCAGGGCTTTGTTGTTGTGAATATCAATTACAGATTAGCGGGTAAAGTGCTGTTTAAGGATCAGATCAGGGATATTTTCTCAGCCTTTCAATGGATAAGCAGGAATCTGGAAAGCTATCCTGCCGATATGAATAATGTTTTTTTAACAGGGGATTCTGCAGGAGGACATTTTGTAAGTGTTTGTGCAGCGCTGACAGGGAGTGAGGAACTCAGAAAGGAATTTGATATTCCTTATAATCCTTTGCAGTTTAACGCAATAGGTGCAACCTCACCTGTTGTTGATTTAATAAGCCCCAATCTTATCCTGAATGTTAATTTAAGAATGCTTCTCGGAAGCAATCACAGAAAATCGCCGTTTTGCAAGTATATGAAGTTTGATGAGGTGGCGGTTCCTGATATGCCTCCGTTTTATATTCTGACCTCAAGCGGGGATTTTGTTCATTCTCAGAGCTATAAGCTGAAAAAAGTGCTTGATGATTTAGGTGTTCCGAATATGCTCAGGGATTGGCAGTTTAAGTATAAAGGGAAAAGGCTGCCGCATTGCTTTGCAGTGCTTGATGCAAATTCGCGTCCTGCAGCAGTTGTTATAAAGGAAATGGCGGATTATTTTAAACAGCATATGAAATAAACAAAAAGGAAGGCAGGGTGTCCCAATGCCTTCCTTTTCAATTTATAATAAATATTTTGAATATATTTTTTATGTATTAATTTTTGGGGTATTTCTGCGGCACAAGATTTGCTTTCATAAGTGCAAAAACGATGGTTGGTATTAAAACAAGCTGAATGATTATACCGGGCAGTGAGGTAACAAAATAAGATGCTGCCCAGGCTGCAATGGTAATTTCGCCCCTTGCAAAAATCAATGCCTTTGCAATTCCTGCAATGATTCTGCCGAAAAGCATAGCAATGATAAGGCTTGTGTATAAATCTGCATACAGATTTTTTGTTTTTATCAGCTTCATCATAATTCCTGCAATAAGTCCGTAAACACAGCATTCAATCATCATCTGGGGAAGCATTGCAGCAGGCGGCATACCTGTAAATAAGCTTGAAAGCAGCGGACCTGCTATTCCGCAGACTGCGCCGAAATGCCAGCCGCAGAGAAGTCCGCAAAGCAAAATGGGAATGTGCATCGGAAGATAGATGGAACCTGCATTGGGAATGGCGTGAAATGCCTGCGGAAGTACTACGCAAAGTGCGATGCAAACGGCAGTAATTATTGATTTTTTTACAGCACTCATTTTATTCATATGGAAAAAGCCTCCGTATATTTGTTGTTTGATTATAAAATATCATACAGGGAAATTTGCTGCAAGCCCCCTATGGGGATATTTTTATCCCCCGCAGGGGGTTGTTTTTTTTGTTATTTACTATATTATTTAAAGTGGGTTTATTATATTGCCTATTAATAAGAAATCAGGAGAATCATTGTGAAAGCAGTTAAAGCCGAAAACTTAATATTTTCTTATGCTTCGCCTGACAGTAAAAGCAAATCGCTTTTTGATGTTTCCATTGAGATTGAAAAGGGCGAATTTGTTGCAGTTTTAGGCAAAAACGGAAGCGGTAAAACAACACTAGCAAGGCATTTTAATGTGCTTCTTCCCGTGCAGAGCGGAAAGCTGACGGTTGCAGCGCTTGATGCTTGCGATAAAAACAATGTGTGGGAAATCAGAAAAAACTGCGCCATGGGGTATCAGAATCCGGATAATCAGTTTGTTTCCTCTCTTGTTGAAGAGGATGTTGCCTTTGCCCCAAGGAATTTCGGCGGTCCTGAAAACGAAATACCGGAAAGGGTAAAAGAAGCACTCGATATGGTTGGGCTTTCGGGTTTTGAAAAGCGCTCTCCGCATATGCTTTCCGGCGGACAGAAGCAGCGGGTTGCTATTGCCGGTGTGCTTTCCTGTAATCCCGATATACTTATTTTTGATGAAGCAACTTCTATGCTTGATCCTGATGGAAGATGGGAAGTTCTTAAAACGATAAAGAAGCTTCATAATATGGGGCAGACAGTGATAATGATATCTCATTATACTGAGGAAGCCGTTTCGGCTGATAAAGTTATTCTGATGAAGGACGGAAAAATAATCGCAAACGATAATCCCCGAAAAGTATTAACCGATATTTCCCTTCTTTCTGATGCAGGATTTGAACCGCCTGTTGCGGTTAAGGTTTACAATGATTTAAGAAAAAAGGGGATAGTGCTTTCAAAATGCCCCCTTACAAATGAGGAATTGGTGGATGAATTATGCAGCTTGAATTAAAGTCGGTTTCATATACATATGCCCGGAATACCCCGCATTCCTCAAAGGCCGTTTCTGATGTTTCGCTGAAAATTGAAGCAGGCGAATTTATCGGAATCATGGGGAAAACGGGCTGTGGAAAATCAACGCTGCTTCAGCTGATGGCAGGCCTTTTAGATGCAGAAGAGGGCAAGGTTTTTCTTTTTGATGAAGATATAAACAGCAAAAGTTATAACAGGCGAAAGCTCAGAGAAAGTGTCGGTGTGCTTTTTCAGTTTCCGGATTATCAGCTTTTTGAAACAACTGTATTTCGTGATGTTGCGTTTGGATTAAAGCATTCCGGCTTGAAAAAAAGTGAGGTTGAAGCGGCTGTCAGGGAAGCAATCGAGCTTACAGGCTTTGATTATTCCAAGGTTAAGGATAAATCGCCTCTTGGCTTTTCCGGCGGCGAAAAAAGAAGGTTGGCCATGGCAGGCGTTCTTGCTGTCAAACCGAAAATTCTGCTTTTGGATGAACCTGTTTCAGGGCTTGATCCGTCAGGCAGAAAAGAGCTTTTGCAGCTTCTGAAAAGGCTTAATGAAGGCGGAACTACCATTATAATGACTTCTCATAATGCTGATGTGCTGGCTGAATATGCTTCACGAATCATTCTGATGAAAAACGGTAAAATAACAGCAGACGGCGATGCCGAGGATATTCTTTCCGATTATGATATGCTTCATAAAGGCGGTATTTGTGCCGGTCAGGTAAAAAGCATTGCAAAAAGGCTTTGTGATAAAGGTTTTGATATTTCGGAAAAAACGGTTAAATATAATCAGCTTATTGATGAAATCTGCCGTGTGTTTGGGAGGGAAGATATATGAAACAGCTTCCGGACGGTATTTATTTGGACGGAGATTCTCTGCTTCATAAGCTGGATGCAACAGTAAAGCTGCTTTTGTTTATCATTCTTATTGCCGCAGTAATTGCCGCAGATTCGCTGCCGGGTTATATTGCTTTGTTTTTGTTTACGGCAAGTATATGTATCCTTTCAAAAATAGGAATAAAAGCAGCAGTTGGAAATGTTTTAAGGCTTTTCTGGTTTTTTGTAACGATTTTCATTATGAATTTGCTGTTTTTTAAGGCTGAAAACGCTTGGATAAGCTTTTGGATTTTTAATCCGTCATTTGATGGATTAATGCAGGGTATAAAGGTAGTTGCAAGAGTTGCGGCACTTTTGGTTTTTTCTAATATTGTCAATTCAACAACGCCTCCTCTTGAGGTAACCTCAGCAATAGAAAATATGATTTCATCGCTGAGATTTTTAAGAGTGCCTGTTTCTCAGCTTGCGCTCATTCTTTCTGTTTCCATTCAGTTTATTCCGATACTTTTTGAAGAGGCGGATATGATTAAAAAGGCACAGACAGCAAGAGGAGCGCAGTTTGAAAGCAAACGGCTACCTGATAAGGCAAAGGCTGTTGTTCCTATGGTTGTTCCTATTTTTGTAGCAGCCTTTAAACGGGCTGATGAGCTTTCGCTTGCAATGGAAGCAAGAGGCTATCGTGTGGATGTTAAATTTAAGAAAAGAAAGGCTGTGCATATAGGAGGAAATGAAATCGTTTCATTTCTAATTTGCGTTGCTTTTCTTACAGTTCAGATTATGTTTTTTTGAGGTTGGAAAAATGGATAAAAAGGATATAATAGATTTTTTTGATGTTTGTGCTTCGGAATGGGACAGCCATATGGTTCGCAACGAAGCTGTTATAAGTAAAATTCTTGATAATGCCGGGGTTGAAGAGGGAAAAGATATTCTTGATGTCGCCTGCGGAACAGGTGTCCTTTTCCCTGATTATATAAAAAGAGGGGTAAAATCGCTTACGGGAATAGATATTTCTCCCAAAATGGCTGAAATTGCAAAAAATAAATTTCCCGGGGAAAACATTTCCGTTGTCTGCGGTGATGTTGAGGAAATTTCCTTTGATGAAAAGTTTGACGGCATAATCGTATATAACGCATTTCCCCATTTCCCTTCTCCGGAAAGGCTTATTGCAAAATTAAGCACAATGGTAAAAAAGGGCGGAATGGTTACTGTTGCCCACGGAATGAGCAGGGAAAGGCTTGAAAAGCATCATTCGGGTGCGGCAAAGGATGTTTCCATTGGACTTATAGATGAGAATGAGCTTGCCGATATCTTCGGAAGATACCTAAAGGTAACAACGAAAATTTCTGATGATGAGATGTATCAGGTTGCAGGTATAAAAGAATAAGTATAAATAAAAAATCCCGCGACAGCTTCGTGGGATTTTTATGATATAAGGCTTATTTCATAAATTTGTCAATTGCATTGTTTAATTCTTCAATCATTTCCGTGTTTCCGTCTTCAAGCGCATGAACAATGCAATGCTCCATATGGTCCTTCAGGATTACCTTGCCTGTATTGTTTATGGCACTTTTTACGGCTGCCAGCTGGATTAAAACATCGCTGCAGTCATCCCCGTTTTCAACCATTTGCTTAACCTTCTGCAAATGCCCGATTGCCCTTGCAAGGCGGTTTGAAACATCCTTTGTATGCTCGTGGGAGTGTGTATGATTATGCTTTTTTTCAGTTTTGGAATTTTCCATAATAACTTTCTCCCCCCGTGATGAATAAAACAACTAAAAAAACAAGCCATTCAAATGAATGAATGGCTTTATGGAGCGGATTACGAGACTCGAACTCGCCACCTCCACCTTGGCAAGGTGGCGCTCTACCGGATGAGCTAAATC
>JAIDJS010000218.1 GCA_029052085.1 Eubacterium sp. | reverse complement strand
TTTCGGCGGGTAATTTTTACCTTGAAAAAATCATATTTTAATTATTGATTTTAATCGTATTTTTATATATCTTATTACTGAATAAAGAGGTAATCGTTTTGGAGAATTTTGTTATCAAAGGCGGTAAAGAGCTTTTTGGTGATGTGAATATAAGCGGAGCTAAAAATGCGGCAGTTGCGATTATACCGGCTGCCATTCTTGCCAATGATGTTGTTAGAATAGAAAATATACCTAAAATTTCTGATGTTTCGCTCATCATCAAAATCCTTGATTGCATGGGTGCAAATGTTAAAATGATAAATTCTGATACAATGGAAATAGATTCCAGAGCTATTCAGAACAAAAGTGTTCCTTATGAACACGCTTCCCATTTCAGAGCAAGCTATTATCTTATCGGCGCAATGCTTGGCAGATTTAAGAATGCTGAGGTAGCTATGCCCGGCGGCTGTGATTTCGGAACACGCCCTATTGATCTTCATATCAAGGGCTTTAAAATGCTTGGAGCAGATGTTGACATTGTTAACGGAATGGTTTGTGCAAAGGCTGATAAGCTTGTAGGCACATCAATATATATGGATAATGTTTCCGTTGGTGCAACAATAAATGTTATGCTTGCGGCAGTTCTTGCCAGAGGGCTTACAATTATTGAAAATGCTGCAAAGGAACCGCATATTGTTGACCTTGCAAACTTCCTTAACTCTATGGGCGCAGATGTAAGAGGCGCCGGAACCGATGTTATAAAAATCAGAGGAGCGGAAAAGCTTCACGGCTGCACATATTCCATCATTCCGGATCAGATTGAAGCAGGAACCTATATGGTTGCGGCAGCAGCCTGCGGCGGAGATGTTCTTATCAAAAATGTTATTCCGAAGCATCTTGAATCCATCAGTGCAAAGCTGATTGAAGCCGGTGCAGAGGTTATTGAATATGACGATGCCGTTCGTGTAACAAGATATAAAGAGCTTAACAAATGCAATGTTAAAACCATGCCTCACCCGGGATTCCCTACCGATATGCAGCCTCAGATGGCAGTGCTTCTTTCTGTGGCACACGGAACCTCTTTACTGTCAGAATCCGTTTGGGACAACCGTTTTCAGTATGTTGGTCAGCTTACAAGAATGGGAGCTAACATTCAGGTTGACGGCAAGCTTGCTGTTATTGACGGGGTTGACGAATTATCCGGCGTTAAGGTAAAAGCAACCGATTTGCGTGCAGGTGCAGCAATGATTATCGCCGGTCTGATTGCAGACGGAGAAACGGTTATTGAGGATATGCAGTATATTGACCGCGGCTATGAAGATGTTGTTCAGAAATTTTCAAATCTTGGGGCAGATATCCGCCG
>JAIDJS010000217.1 GCA_029052085.1 Eubacterium sp. | reverse complement strand
TAAACAATCAATGTTGAAAACAAAAATTATAAACATTATCAAAAAATTATAAACAATCCATCACTAAAAATAAACAGCTTATTTTTGGCTTTGTATAAAGGAAAATTATAGTTTTCAACAATTTCAACATCCCTTATTACTACTACTATAATTATCCTGTTATATTAATACAAAAATTTTGATTTTTTCAAAAACGGAGGATACACAATGAAATTCAGCTGCAATACAAAAAAATTAAATGAAGCATGCGCAAATGTTTTTAAAGCAGTAAGCCAGAAGGTTACTATTCCTACCATTGAAGGAATTTTAATTGAATGCTCAACTGAAATTTTAAGCCTTACAGGCTATGATTTTGAATTCGGAATTACCACAACTCTTATGGCAACTGTTACAGAACCGGGTTCTATCGTTATTAATGCAAAAATTCTTTGCGATATCGTCCGCAAGCTTGCAGCAGATACAGTTACCATTGAAACAAACGGAACTTCCGTTTCTATTACATCCGGGGCAGCACAGTATAATATTACAGGTATTGATGCAAATGATTATCCGGAGCTTCCGAGCGTATCAGGCGGTTATCCTTTATTTATTGAAAAAGGAATGTTTCATAAAATGGTTGCACAAACCTTATTTGCTGTTGCCGAAAATGAAAATTCAAAACCCGTTCATACCGGCTTGAAATTTGAAATGAGCTTAAATCAGCTTCGTCTTATCGGTGTTGACGGTTACAGACTTGCTATTTCAACAGAAGCAATCAGCTATGAGGGAGAGGATTTTTCCTTTATTGTTCCAAAGAAAACAATAAGAGAAATTATGAAATTAACCGGCGTTGATGAAGCAAAGGATATTTCAATCAGTGTTGGAAAAAGGCACATTATTTTTGAAATAGGCGATTACAGCGTTATAAGCCGTCTTCTTGACGGAGATTTCCTTGATTATCATGCAGCGGTTCCGAAAGCAAGCGCAACAACGGTTTTGATAAATACAAGAGAGGCTATTTCATGTATTGAAAGAGCTATTCCTGTTGTTGAAAATAATGCGAAAAACCCTATCAGATGCTTGTTTGATAAGGATGAAATGAGAGTTTCTACCGTTTCTGCACGAGGAAGAGTAGTTGATTATACACATGCAAATGTAAGCGGAGAAAGAGTAGAAATCGGATTTAATTCAAAATATATGCTTGATGCTCTTAATGCAGCAGATACAGACGAGGTTAGAATTGAACTTGGCGGACCGGTAAGTCCGGTTAAGGTGCTTCCGGTAAATAATGATAATTTCTTATTCTTAGTGCTTCCGATGAGGTTAAAAAGTGAAATATAAATTAAAGATTGCCGAAAGGCAGGAAGAAATCATAAAAATAAA
>JAIDJS010000216.1 GCA_029052085.1 Eubacterium sp. | reverse complement strand
AATAACTGATTTATATAAAAAGCTTCTTATTAATCAATTTCATGATATTCTTCCCGGCTCTCATATTCATCCTGTTTATGAGGATGCAATGGCGGATTATAAAGAGATCGAAGCAGAGCTTGATAAAATCATCGGCACAGGGTCTAAGTATTTCAATACGCTTAATTTCAAGCGTGATGCCCTGACCTTTGTGCCGAACAGAAACGGTACTTCAACAAGATACGGAGAAAAAGGAAACTGGATTCTTCCGGATATTCCTGCGCTGTCATCTGCAAATCTTCGCAAGGCATATTTCAACAGTGAATGGATTGAAATCGGAAAAACAGTTGAAACGCCTTATTATTCCGTCCGCTTTAATGATGATGGCTCCATTGCTTCTCTTTATGATAAGGAGCTTCAAAGAGAATGGGTAAACGGAGATTTCAATAAGCTCAAGATTTATTCGGATTGTCCGGGCAATTATGATGCGTGGGATATTCTTCCGAATTACAAAGATAAGCAGATGGATGTTGCCGTTGCAAAGCCGCTTTCTCTTTTTGAAAAGGATAGTGAGTCTGCATCGTTTTTGACAGAACTTAAAACTGAAAATTCAACATGGAAAATGATTGTCCGCCTGTTCAGAAGAAGCAAGGGAATCGAGGTTGAAAATATTGTTGACTGGAATGAAAAGCATAAGCTTGCAAAAGCTGAATTCGGCTGCAATGTTTTAACAAGAAAGGCGATCTGCGATACTTCGGCAGGTTTTATTGAAAGAGATACACATAAAAACACCTCGTGGCAGCAGGCTCGCTTTGAAACCTGCCATCATAAATGGTGTGATTTATCGGAAACGGATGCCGGCGTTGCCCTTGTTAATGACGGTAAGTACGGTATCGGCTTTGAAAATAATGTTATGAGCCTTTCTCTTCTTCGTGCAACAATCCGTCCGGATGTAACATCGGATATAGGCAGGCATAATTTTTGCTATATGATTGTTCCGCATAGCGGTAATGCTGTTGATGCCGGCATAAATCATCTTGCGCTTCAGTATAACATTCCGCTTGTGAAGTCAGATGCCGAATACGGCGGAAACACCTTTGAACCGCTTTATCTTCAGGCGCTTAAAGACAGTGAAGACGGCAGTATGATTATTATCCGTCTTTCTGAGCAGGATGGTAAGCGCGGTAAAATAATGCTTAAAAACAAGGTTCGGTTTCTGAATATGCTTGAAGAGGTTGAGGGCGAAACCGATATTATTGAATATAAGCCGTTTGAAATCATTACGCTTGGAATTTTAAAATAAAATTGTCTTTGATAACCCATTTGAACAGAATAAAGCAAAGACCAAACCATAGTATGGAATACGGCAGGCATATCTGCCCAAGTATGTTAAGGGGAACATTTTCGTAATTCCAGACATTCATATTCAGCGCAATATTGAATATGATACCGAAAACAAATTCAACCGCTGTAATCACAGCAGCACCATAAAGACACTTCTTTAGCAGAGGTGTCTTTTTCATTTCCGCGGAAATATAGAATAACAGCATCAGTATGATGCCGCCTGCAAAGAACATACTGTAATGTGTTCTTCCGCGCCACAGCATTTCAAGTGTGCAGTATCCCTGACCGCCCAGCAAAAAAATAAAAATATAATATAAAAAATAGTTCATATTTGTATTATTGCTGTCTGTATGATAAAATATTAAAAATGAGGTGAGGAAATGAACATATCCGAAAATGCAGAAAAGTTAATAAATCTCTTATCTGAAAGCGGCTATAAAGCTTATGCCGTTGGTGGCTGTGTCCGTGATTGTCTTCTCGGAAAGCCGGAAAAGGATATTGATATAACAACCTCTGCCAAGCCTGAAACAGTGGAAGAAATCTTAAAGCAGAATGAAATTAAGGTTGTTGAAACAGGTTTGCAGCACGGAACGGTTACTGCAGTTATGAACGGCGAGCCGTATGAAATAACAACCTTCAGAAGGGACGGGGAATATAAGGATAACCGCCGTCCGGAGAGCGTTGATTTTGTTGATGATGTGAAAGAGGATTTGTCTCGCCGTGATTTTACAATCAATGCAATGGCATATAATCATAAAGAGGGAATAGTGGATTTGTTTGGCGGAAAAGAAGATTTGGATAATAAAATCATCCGTGCTGTAGGCAATGCCGATTTAAGATTTAAGGAGGATGCACTGCGTATTATGCGTGCGCTTCGTTTTTCGGCAACGCTTTGCTTTGATATAGAGGAAAATACAAAAAAAGCAATTTTTAATAATATGTATCTTCTTGATAATATTGCCAAAGAAAGAATTTTTGCAGAGCTTACCAAACTTCTTGTCGGCGATAATGCAATGCAGGTGCTTGATGAATACAAAGAGGTAATCGGTGTTATCATTCCGGAGCTTAAGCCTGCCTTTGACTGTATCCAGAATAACCCGTGGCATATTTATAACGTCTATGGTCATATCATACACGCTGTTGATGCAGCGCCGAAAGACGATATAATCCGTTTAACCATGCTTTTGCATGATATCGGTAAGCCGTCTGTTAAAACAACGGATGAAAAGGGGATAGATCATTTTAAATTTCATGCCCCTGTTGGTGCGGATATAGCAAAAACAGTACTTAAACGGTTTAAAGTCAGCAATGAAATTTATGATAAGGTAACAACGCTGATTTATTATCATCAGGGTGTTGAAAATGTGGACAACATAAGGGTAAAGCGGTGGCTTTCCAAAATAGGCGAGGATTATACGAAATCTCTTTTTCAGGTTCGTATTTCGGATTTGTATGCCCATAATCCCGAAAAGATAGGCTACGAGGTGGAAAAACTGAAAGCACTTTTGCAGGAACTGGAGCAAATCATTGCAGCAGGCGAGGCTTTCAAAATATCCGATTTGGCAGTAAACGGCAATGATTTGCTTGCCCTTGGATATAAGGGAAAAGAAATAGGCGAAAAGCTGAATGAAATTCTGATGCTCGTTGTTGATGATCAGCTGAATAATACGAGAGAAAGTATTATGAATTATTTAAACGAAGAATGAATTGACAAGCATCATGCTGTAC
>JAIDJS010000215.1 GCA_029052085.1 Eubacterium sp. | reverse complement strand
ATTTCTTCAACACTTGTTTCTCTTGGATTGCCAGGACGGCAGGCATCATCATAAGCAGACTGTGCAAGGAAATCAACATCCTCCGGCTTAACGATTTCTTTTAAGTCAGCAGGAATACCTACATCCTGTGAAAGCTGCTTAACAGCATCAACAGCGGCTTTTCTTGCTTCATCAAGTGTCATTTCATCAACACCGCTTACACCCATTGCCTTTGCAATATCTCTGTACTTTTCGCCTGTTGCAGGAGCATTATATTCCATAACTGTGGGAAGAATAATCGCATTTGCAACACCGTGCGGCGTATCATAAACAGCACCGAGAGGATGTGCCATAGAATGAACGATTCCAAGACCAACATTTGAAAAGCCCATTCCTGCAATATACTGGCCAAGAGCCATTCCCTCTCTGCCCTCAGGTGTGTTTTCAACAGCACCTCTGAGATGTTTTACAATAATCTCAATAGCCTTAATATGGAACATATCGCTCATTTCCCATGCTCCTGCAGTAATATAACCTTCAATAGCATGTGTAAGAGCATCCATACCTGTTGCAGCGGTAAGACCTTTCGGCATGGATGACATCATATCAGGATCAACTACGGCAACAACAGGAATATCATGAACATCAACACAAACCATTTTTCTGTTTTTCTCTGCATCAGTGATAACATAATTTATCGTAACCTCTGCCGCAGTGCCTGCTGTTGTCGGAACAGCAATAATCGGTACGCATTTATTTTTTGTAGGTGCAACACCTTCAAGTGAGCGGACATCTGCAAACTCAGGATTTTCAATAATAATACCGATTGCCTTTGCAGTATCCATTGAAGAGCCACCGCCGATTGCGATAATACAGTCTGCACCTGAAGCCTTAAACGCTTCAACACCTGTCTGCACATTTTCAATTGTTGGATTCGGCTTGATTTCACTGTAGATTTCATAATCAATTTCAGCATTATCAAGTACATCCGTAACCTTTTTTGTTACATTGAATTTAATCAGATCAGGATCTGAACATACAAATGCTTTGCTAAAGCCTCTGCCCTTAACCTCTGATGCAATCTCCTGAATTGCACCCGCTCCGTGATAGCTTGTTTCGTTTAAAACAAATCTGTTTGCCATAAAAATTACTCCTTTTAAAATTTAAGCAATATATTGCCAATATTATTTTGCTGCATTTTTACTCGTTTAGAAAATCTTTTCTGTATTCCACACCAAAAAATTCTGCAAGCTCTTTCATTTGAGAATCCTCTATTGTATTTACTCTTGGCAGATGAGCAGTGAGCATATAAATCTGTGCTGCTTTTTCCACTGTTTCAATCAGTCCGAAGGTTTCGTCCATTGTTTTGCCTGCACCATAAATACCGTGCATTCCCCATACTACAAGGCGGAATTCTTCCATTTTCTTTGCAGTTGCTTCGCCGATTTCATTCGTACCGCAAAGCATCCAGGGCAGAACACCGATACCATCAGGAAATACAACAATACATTCCGTGCACATTTCCCAAAGCGTATGAGTAAATTTCTTTTCATCAAGCTCGTGAACATAGTTCATTGCAAGTGTATTTGTCGGGTGTGAGTGCATAACAACTCTGTTTTCAGGGTCAACCTTAAGCCTTGCCATGTGGCTCATAAGATGTGCAGGCAGTTCGCTTGTAAATTTACCGCCGTCTGCATATCCCCAAAGAAGCTCTGCTGTTGTGCCGTCCTTTGCAATACGAATAATACCAAGATTATTTTCAGGGTCGGATTTTACATTTTTAAAGTATTTGCCTGTGCCTGTTACAATAAAAATTTTGCCAATAAGGTCAGATGCGTCAAAGCCTGTTGGGATTGTTCGGATAACCTTATCTAAATCAAGATACTCTGCTACCTCATTCTCATCAAGCATATAGCTTATATTTCCGCCGTTTCGCTCATCCCATCCAAGACGATACATATTGGCTGTTGTATCACACATTTCTTTAACAAAAGGTGCATTTAAAATATCTTTCATACTCTCTTTTTCAAAACCTCGTTTTCATATTTTTTAACTTCACTAAGGTAATCAATCGGTGTATCTGTCTGCTTTAAATATTCCTCCCATACATCACCGAAGGGCATTGTTTTAAGCTCCTCATACATGACCATAAGTGATGTAAAATCATTGCTGTTCTGCATTTCTTTCATTGCCTTTGATGGTTCGAGCAATGCATAAAGCAGTGCCTTTTGAACACTTCTTATACCTGTTACCCAAGCGGAAATACGATTGATAGATGCGTCAAAATAGTCTGTTGCGATAAACACTCTGTCAAGTGCATCTGCCCTTACAATTTCCTTTGCAATCTCCTTTGTTTCATCATCAAGAACAACAACATGGTCACTATCCCAGCGAATACCGCGAGTGATGTGCAAAGCGATTTTATCGTTGAACAAAAGCATGGATGATATTTTATCGCTTACCATTTCAGTAGGGTGATAATGTCCGTTATCCATAAGCGGTGTTATGCCTTTGTTCGCAATATAATTCATACAAAATTCAGCACTGCCGACCGTATAGCTTTCCATACCAATACCGAAAACTTTTGATTCAATACAAACAAACACCTTAGATTTATCATAAGCAAGAGAAAGAATTTCATCAAGTGATTTTTTAAATCTTTCTCTCGGACCGAGTCTGTCAGCAGGTACATCTTTGTATCCGTCGGGAATCCAGATATTCATAACACAGGGAGTACCTGTTTCATTTGCAAAATATTCAGCAATTTTCAAACAGCGCTTCCCGTGTTCCACCCAAAACTGTCTTACAGTTTCGTCAGGTGATGACAGTGTTAAATTATCCTTTACCATAGAATGAGAAAAGAATGTAGGATTAAAATCAATCCCCATATTTCTCTCTTTCGCGAACTGCACCCATTTAGCAAAATGCTTTGGCTCTAATTTATTTCTGTCTGCAAAATCTCCGTCAAATATTGCATAGGATGCGTGAAGATTCAGCTTTAATTTACCCGGAGTAAGACTGATAACCTTATCCATATCTGCCATAAGCTCATCGGGTGTTCTTGCTCTGCCTATATAATTTCCTGTGGTCTGAATACCGCCTGTAAGACCACCGTCATTATCAAAACCGATAACATCGTCACCCTGCCAGCAATGAAGTGAAACGGGAACTTTTTTTAATATTTCTATTGTCCTGTCAGTATCAACACCGAGCAAGGCATATTTTTCTTTTGCTTCAATATAGGACATTATTTTATCTCCTTTGAATCTCTCCGTCTGCACTTTGTGCAGCCACCTCCCTTTGACAAGGGAGACAAAGAGGTTAAATTACATTTATATTGAATGAATTTTTAACGATTTCTCTTGCATCTGCAAGGGTTATTTTTTTATCATACATAATTTGTGAAAGCAGATTGCCCACCGCAGTTGCCTCACTTAAACCTGTTACCACTCTTTTAGCTGTATATTGAGCAGTAAGTTCATTTAAGTATGAATCTTTGCTTCCGCCACCGACAATAAATATATTGTCTATCGTCTTGCCTGTAAGATTTTCGATTTCACAAACTGCATCCTTGTATGATTCTGCAAGTGAATGATAAATTGAATTGATAACAATATCTATCGGCAGACTGCTGTTTTTCAGATAACTGCAAATTGCATTTATCATATTTTCAGGAGCAAGAAAATCAGGGGCATTGGTATCGAGCAGTTCGAACTGATTGCTTTGCATTGCAAGCCGCATCATATCGTCATAGCTGAATTCATTATTAAGATTTTTCTTAACATTCTGAAAAAGCCACATTCCCATATAGTTTTTTAGAAATCGAAAACGATAATCAATACCGCCCTCGTTTGCAAAATTCGCCTTTTGAGCATCAATACTGACAATAGGATTCAGGCTTTCAACACCAATCAGCGACCAAGTACCTGATGAAATATATACGCTGTTATCATCTATCGGACAAGCCGCAACTGCACTTGCAGTATCGTGACTCGGTGCAAAAACAACTGTGCTGTCAAAGCCTGCATACTCCCGCATGTCTTTTGTAAAATTGCCTATAACTGTGCAGGGTGTATCAAGGTCGGTAAATAAATGCATTGGTAATCCTAATTTTTCGATAATATCAGTATCCCAAATCTTTGATTCAGCATTCACCATACCCGTTGTTGTGGCATTTGTATATTCATTTTTGATAACACCTGTCAGCTTATAGGACAAATAAGCAGGCATCATTAAAAAATGCTTTGACTTATTCAGCTTGCCTGACAGCTTATCTGCATAAAGTTGATAGATTGTATTGAAATTCTGCTTTTGAATACCTGTTTTCAGATACAATTCTTCGGCAGAAATAATATCTTCAACCTTGCTTATTACATCATTAGTTCTGCTGTCACGATAAGATACTGCAGGCAGAATTTCCCGCTTATCTTCATCAAGCAGAACATAGTCAACACCCCATGTATCAATGGCAACCGTAGTCGGTATTTTACCAACATCCCTGCATTTTGCAATACCTTTTTTCACCTCGCTTACAAGGTGTTTTATATCCCATGCGAGCGTGCCGTTCTGATTAATTATATAGTTTTCAAATCGGTGAATTTCTTCAAGCTTTAGTTTGCCGTTCTCTATATATCCGAGAATATGCCGACCGCTTGATGCTCCGATATCTATTGCTAAATGATAGGTCACTTGGTCAGCTCCTTAAGAGAATGTGTATGTTCCTGCAGTTATACTATACTTTTCACCGTTTGGCAAAATAACTTCGGCCGTGCAGTTTGCAGGGATTTCTATATTATATACAACAACATCATCTTTATATTCCCATTTTGAAACAATCTTGCCTAAAGGTGAATTATATACAGCACTTGCAAAATCTATTGACTTATTTGGGTGGGGGTAATTGTAATTTTGCCGTAGTCAAGTTTTATACCTGCAACATCTCCGAAAAGCCAGCCTGTAATTGCACCGTAGGAATAGTGATTCAGTGATGCATTTACCTTATAATTTTCGTCAATTCCATTCCATGTTTCCCAAATAGTAGTTGCACCTTTTTTTACTTCATAAAGCCAAGATGGCACGGTATCCTGCAAAAGAAGTTTATAGGCAGTATCCGTATGACCATATGAAGACAAGGCTCTGCATAAAAACGGAGTAGATAAAAAGCCTGTATTTAAGTGATAATTATTATTTTTCACAAGCTCATTTAAGTCGTTTGAGGCAGTTTGCTTTTCTTCTGAATTTAAAATATCCAAAGCAATGGGACGAACATAATTTGCTTGACGATCGGATGTTATTTTTCCGTCTTTGGCAAAATACGCACGATATGCTTTTTTAATTTTTTCAGATAAATTAAAATAATACTCACTGTCGGATTTATTGCCGATTTTTTTCGCAGCAGTTCCTAAAAGATATGCAGAATATGCAAAATATGCAGTAGGGACTTCAGGCGAACCTTTCATAAGAGTTTGCTTAAGTGCATCCTTAGCATTAATATCCGGCTCCAGCCATTCGCCCCAATGAAAACCAGTATCAACAATATATTTTTTGTTTTTGTCCACCTTCAATTTTGATTTAAGGCGGCTTTTCTTTGCTCTTTTTTCGCTGAAATCCACCCATTTCTTCATTGCGGTATAGTTTTCTTTTACTATGTCAGTACAGTTATATACTCGGCTTAAGGCATTTGGAACTATGGTAATTGCATCAGCCCAACCGGCGGAACCATTAGACAATTTTTTGAAAAATCCTTCCGGCTCGCTATTAGGTGCAATACCCGGTATTTTGCCGTTATCAAGTTGATTTGCTCTAACCTCGTTCAACCACTTTCTAAATACCGGATAGCAGTCCATAAGATACATGCCGGTATTAACAAAAATTGCCGCATCTCCTGTCCAGCCCTGTCTTTCCCGTGTAGGGCAATCCGTCGGTATGTCCGCAAAATTACCCTTCATACTCCAAAGAGAATTTTCAACAAGTTTGTTTACATTCTCGTTTCCGCAAACAAATGAGCCTGTTTCCTCCATATCAGAATAAACTGCATGTGCAGTAAATTTAATATCAGATATATCAATATCTGTTTCTATCTTTACATATTGAAATCCAAAGATACAAAATTGCGGCTTATACTCGTTTTTACCTTCCTTGCAAATATATTCAATTTGCTGATAAATCATATTTTCAGGTGTAGGGTTTTCGTGCTGAAAATTATCAATAGTAAAGTTTTTGTTTTCATCTAAGGCTTCACCGTGAATAAGCTTAATTTTTTGACCTTGCTTGGCATTAACACAAAAGCTTACATAACCGGCAATATTTTGACCAAAATCAATTATGGTATCGCCATTAGGTGCTTTTATAACTTTGCCTGTAAATCTTTCTTTTTCTCTTATATGTACATTGTTACTGCACTTGAGATTTTGGCAGCCGAAATTTTCCAGCTTTGCTTGATGAAATTCATCTGTTGCAAAAAAGCCGTCGCCAATATTGGCATCAATCACTTCACCAAAGTCAAGACCGTTTTTCAATATAGGTCCATACTGAGAAGCCTGCCAATTTTCATCTGTAATCAGAACAGCTTTTCCATTAATTTCCAGTTGCGCTAAAAGAGAAATATCATCTCCGAACAAATTACCGTTCGGATTGTTCATTCCGCTTTTTCCCCTGTACCAGCCATCACCCAAAATGACAATTATTTCATTTTTACCTTCATTGATGAGTTTGGTGACATCATAGGTTTGATATTCTAAATTTACAGAATATTCTGATGTACCCGGTGTTAAAACAAAATCTCCGACTCTTTGGTTATTAATAAATGCTGTATATAATCCGTGAGCAGTTATATATAATCTTGAAGCGCCCGTTTTTTCCACATTAAATGTTCTTTTCAAATATGAAGCGGGGCGGGAGTTAACTTTTGTCAAATTTTCGCTTTCCGGATTTATCCATTTTGCAATCCACTGATTTTTGTCTAAGAATGCGGTTTCAAAAACAGTTGACTGTGTTTCACCCTGAATATCATTTTCGTCAAAAAGGATGATTTCAACAAGAACTCTTTGTCTGCTGTGTAAAGGTCCTTGAAAGTATGCTGACATATCTGATGTCTGGCACTTATTTGTTGAATAAATTAATTCACCTTTTTTATTATTGAAATAGTCATAAGCGTTGATGATATATGCAGTTTGCTTTATTCCCTCGTCACAGTTCCAACTGATATAAGGTTTTTTTATATCAATTCCAAGGGCATTGGTTAAGTGTTCAATCTTAATATTAATCGCTTTCAAAATATGCCTCCGATTATATCTTTGCATTCAGATATTTTGCCGATAATTCAAGTGATTTAACAGGGTTTTTATCTATCCAATTTTTATGACTTTCAAGTATGATTGCTTCTGTATTGCAGGACTTTGCCGTTTCAATCAAAGAAGCGATATTCATATTACCATAGCCAAGCTCCATACTGTCATTTTTTATTATTGGTGTTAATGCCGCAGCAGAAAGTCTTGAGCCTCTGTCGGTAATATGATAGCACCTCATTCTGTTTGAAAGTATCTTCATTATATCAAGAGGATTAATTCCTGCATCACAAGCCCAATATGAGTCAAATTCAAAGTTAACAAAGTCTTCATTTGTTTCGTTTATCAATAATGAATAAGGACAGTTTTGCAAATATTCACCTTGCTGATTATCAAAACGGACAAACTCAATATTGTGATTATGATAGAGCAGGTTTATTCCATTCTTTTTTAGCTCTTCTCCTGCTTTATTAAGACGCTGTGCCAAGCTTTTAACTTCATTTTTGTCATTATAGGCAAAACGATACATACCGGTAACAACAACATTGTTTGTATTAAATGTTTGTGCCTCTTTTATAATCGAATCAATATCCCTTTCGATACTTCCTAAATCCTCATGAATACTGCAAACTTTAAGTCCTGACTCATTTATCAGGGTCTTCCAATCAAATTTGCCTGCCGAACCGGTTGGCATACCGGCGACTTTTGTAAGAAGCCTTACAATAAACGGTGTAGGCTTTATCATAAATCCATTTAGTTCGATAGAGTCATAACCTGCCGACCGAATTGAATTTAGTGTACTGATAGTTTTTTCCTCGGTTTTGCATACCGAGCCTATCATAATTTGCTGAACTGCTTTTTTAACCATTTATATCCCTCGTTTGTAATTATCCTGCATAGCTTCCAAGATGTGCAAGACTGTTTTTAGGTGTTCTTTCAAAGTCAGAGTGATTAACCTCGCAAAGTCCGAACGTCAGAGCAAAGCCCTTTTGCCATTCAAAATTATCAAGAAGCGACCAATAGCAGTAACCCAAAATATCTATTCCATCCTGCTTGCATAATTGAATTTCTTTAATTGCTTTGTCAATAAAATCACACCTGATATTATCATCGTCAATAGCGATACCGTTTTCGGTAACGATTATGGGAACATTGGGCATTTCTTTATTAACCCTACGAATAACATGCCCCAATGCCTCAGGATAAATTTCATAATCCATTTGAGTCATTTGAACCCCGTTTTCAACCGGCACTATGCCGTCTTTGCCATAAACTGTTCTTGTATAGTTTTGAAGTCCAAAGAAATCATCATCACATATATGCTCAATGTAATGCCCAAATTCTTCATCCCAGCTATCTTTTGCTTTTTCTTCTCCGCCGTCTATCCACTGAATATCGTGAAGTGATAAAGTGATGCCGACCTTGATTTTAGGATTGATTGATTTGATTACTTTTTTTGAAGCTTTATGTGCCTTAATAACTATTTTATCCCCGTTTTCACCTGCTGCGGAAACAAAAGTGTGCGGGTTCATATCCCCGAATACCTGCATATTTTCAATAGCAGTTAATTTCATTTTCTCCATCGGATTTGAAAGATTCAGTCCGACTTGAACCTGACCTTCCATATCATTGGAACTGTCATTTTGCTCAACACTCGGGATTTCAGGCATATTACCACCTGCTTTAGCCATCATTTGCTTCATAAAGCGTTTCATAAGCGATTTAACCTGAAGACGCATATTTGCTTCATTTATGGTGCAAATATAGTTTACATCATCCTTGATATTGTCAACAACATATTTTGTGTAATCAGCAAAGAGTTCTACAACCTCTTCGTTGTCCCATCCGCCCATATCAATCAACCATTTTGGTGAAGTAAAATGGTGTAATGTTATAATAGGCTCAACATTGTATTTTTTGCAGCAGGCGATTACATCCTTGTAGTGCTGCATTTCTTTTTTGTCAAATATACCTTTTTTAGGCTCTATTCTTGCCCATTCAATAGAAAATCGATATGCGTTAAGTCCTGCGTCAGCAAGCATTTTTATATCTTCTTCATATCTGTTATAATGATCTACCGCTTTGCCGCTGGGCTCAACAAATTGCGAGTTTTTCATCTGCTCCATTGCCCAATAATCAGAATGAATGTTATTTCCATCTACTTGATGTGACGATGTGGAAGCACCAAGTAAAAAATCTTTATCAAACTTTATCATAATTAATTCTCCTTATACCTTTTTAATTTTTGAAAGTGCTTGGGATAATTTCTTTGCCTCATCACTGTCAAGTTCAATACCTGCTTGTGTAAGCAATTTATTAAGTGGCTGGCGAGCAACGACAGCCATCATAGCTTTAGGAATTTTTACGCCTTTTCCCATTCCTCCGGCCACTTTACTTCCCATACTTTGCATCATATTGTCAAGCAAGACTTTGCCTTCATCTGTGCTTTGGATTTCAGCCATTGTGCTTGAAAGGGAAAGGTAGTTGCAGCCTGTTTCTTCAGTTATTTCAGGCTCATCAAACCAATTTTTGCCTTTATCGGGTGAGGCAAAGTAATTTGGATTTGGAACTGACACCTTTTCTATTTCTATTGCATCAACTAAATCATTTGATTTTGCAGTGATTTTGTGAATACCATGGATTGGTACATTAAATTTAAAAATATGTTTGCCGTTTTTTGATTCAAATTCTTTTCCGTCAACAAACAAGGTGATATTGCTTTGATTTGAATAAACCTTGACTTCTGTAACAGGCTCAACTCTGTCATGATAACGCTTTGAGCAAATATGGACAAAAGGCTCATCTGACCACCATGCTTTGTAAATATAAAATGCATCTTTTTTTTCTTTGCGGTCAAATGTAACTAAGCCTTTATGGTTTTTGCCGGGATCACCTGCTTCATCTCTTCCTGCTGCTGCAAATTCAAACATATTCCAGCAATAGGTACCCCATATATATGGACGAGTTGAAAACATTTCCAGCATATGTTCATGATAAACAGCTTGATAGCTTTCGGTGTAATCACCTTTTTCAGGCTTTGGAGATTGTAAATTAATAACTGAATCTGCTCCGTATTCTGTCAGACCAATGGCAACATTTGGATATTCTCTGTGAAAATCGTCAAACCACCTGTCATTGTCCTCCATATCACCAACATACCAACCGTAATATAGGTTATAACCCCTTAAATCAGGAAGTGTTATAAGCGGTGAATCTGTTTCAAGCATAAACAAATTCGCCATAGCAGACAATCTGCTGCTGTCCATTTGGTGAACTAAGTCATTAAGTATTTTATGATTTTCAATTAAGTCGTCTGTTACGCCCTGTAAAGTAATCTCATTAGATAATGCCCAGCAAATGATAGATGGGTGGTTATAGTTTTGCGTAATTAATTCTTTCATTTGAGAGATTGTATTTTCTCTTGCTGTAGGCATATGAATAGTGATATATGGGATTTCTGCCCAAACAATTATACCTTTTTCATCACATAAATCATAAAAATAACTGTCGTGCTGATAGTGAGCAAGTCTTATCGAATTTGCACCCATTGAAAGTATAATATCCATATCATTCTCGTGCATTTCTTTTGTTAAAGCATTACCGACACCGGCTCTGTCTTGGTGCCTTGACACACCGTGAAGAGGATAGCTTTTACCATTTAGGAAAAATCCTTTTTCACTGTCAACATAATATTCTCTTATACCGAACCTGCTGTAAATTCTATCAACAGCTCGTTTATCTTTAATAAGAGTTGCAGTGATATTATAAAGATAAGGGTCGGCAATACCGTTCCATAGATGAGGATTTTTAATTTCTATAGTTTCTTTAACTTTACCCTTTCCGTTTTCAAATGTAGGATACAAAGCAGTTTCTATGACGGAATCAATAGAAACAACTACTTCATCCACCTTACCTGTAAAATATGCTTCAATCTCAATAATGGCATTATTATCTTTGATTTTTGGAGTTACATAGAGTCCTCTGCTGCCGTAATAATCTAAATCAAAATGACTTTCATCTACTATAATAAGGTTTACATCTCTATAAATACCGCCATAAAACGTAAAATCAGCTCTTTGAGGGTATACTTTATCATTAGGTGAATTGTCAACAAACACTTTTAAATTATTTTCGTTTTGAAAATAATCTGTAATATCGCATCTAAAAGTGGAATAACCTCCGTTATGCTCTGCTATTTTGGTTTCATTCAGTATAACCGTGCAAGATGAATTTACACCATTAAACTCAATATAACAACGCTCATTATTTTCCATTATCGGCTTTTTAAAGGTTTTTTGGTATGTGCATACACCCCTGTAATACTGTTCCGGTCCTGTTTGTCCGTCAACGGCATTCCAAGTATGAGGGATAGTTACTGCTTCAGAATTACCCTCTTTTATAAAAATCCAATCTTTATTAAAACTAATTATCTTTCTCATATGTGCTCCTGCAAAAAGTGATATCAACCGGTCTATAAAGCCAAACAAATCATATTTTAATCTTTGTACGGCGTAGTGACCATGCAAAATTACTCTTCAATAATTTCTATAACTGTTTCTTCAACTACTTCGTTTCCTTCGGCATTTTCTTCTAATGATTTAGCTTTTTTGTATGCAATATTCTTTTGAACTTCTTCCATTTTTTCAAAGGTGAGATTGCTCTTTTTCATAGTCAAAATCGTACATACCCAACCGATTATTGGAAAAACGATAAGAAGTATAACCGTAATAACTTTTACTCCAACAGTAAGAGGGTCACCTTGTTGAGGGACAGTAGTTGTATAACCAATCAAACCAATCATAGCGGTAGCAATAAATGCACCAAATGATGAAATTGCTTTATCAACAAAACTATAAGTTGCTGAAACTGTTGCAGGCATATATTTTCCTGTGCGGTCAAACTCATAGTCAACAATGTCCATGCGAAGTGAATTTGTTGCCACACTGACAACCATTTTTGTTGCATTAACTGCAAAGTTTAAAATCAGGAAGGCAATAGCAATAATTATTGCCAAAACAACTGAAGAGGCTTTTTTATCCATCAAGTCTCCTACCATGGAAACAGGTGCAAACAAGAGGAATGCGGCATAAATTATGTTAACAATAATACAAATCTTTGACCAGTTGACCATAACCGTTAAGCTGCCTTTTTTACCGGCTATTTTTGAACCGATAACTGCAAAAATAATTGACGGAAGCATAGCAATAGCAGAAAGAATTGATGAAAGTGACATTGAACCTACAATTATTCCAAAAAGCATTGTGGACACAACAGATGCAGATCCAATAGTTTGAGCAAGTTTGTCACTTCCTGCTGCAATAATATATCGTTGTAATTCTTTATTACTCTTAATAAGTGTTATCATATCTTTGAAAGATGGCTTTTCTTCCTTACTTTTGCCGATTTTGATGTTTTCAAAGCTTTCCGGCTTGTCAAATTTTGAAACACCTATACAGGACAGTAAATAGACTACAAAAGACACTGCAATTACGACAATGTTCAGTGTTTCAAAATATTGAGTTGACTGGATGTTATCGAATTTAGGAAGAATCACTGACATTGAAATAACTGACATGATCATGGGGGCTAAATAAGCATAGGCCGTATTCCAAACTGAAATAGTAGGTCTTTGCTTTGGATCGTTAGTTAAAACATTTGCATTGATTTGTCCGGATATACTGCAAAATGTATAACCTATAATATATATTACATAGCAAAGAACGAAGAACGCGATTCCTAACGTACCTTCAAGATGAAGCTTTGGTCCGATATTACACATAAGTGTAGTCGCAATTGACATAGTTGCCCAACCAACCATTGTGAAAAATCTGATTTTACCATGCTTACTTTTAAATCTTTCCATTATCAAGGCTATAATTGGATCTGTAACACCGTCAAACAATCTTGAAAATGTGATAATTACACCGGTAACGGCAACCAATATACCGAAATTTGCATTACCGATGTATGTAGCGGATGTCATAAGTACATAGAATACCATTTGACCTACACCTGTCATTGTTGTTAATGCGATTTGCCATGTTTTGGCCCTGCTGTAAACAGATGAGGTTTTAGCGCTTTTTTCTTGCATAATTTTTACTCCTTTTTATTTGTTGATAATAAGCACTTGCTATTTATCTGATTATAGTGTATCATTGACAAAAAAAAGCCGTTAGAAAAATATTATGAAAAATAGAAAAATATTGCATATTTTTAAAATTTGTGGGGTGTAATCATGGACTCATGTTTGTTTGAAAGGCTATTGCATACATTGCTAAGAACTCC
>JAIDJS010000214.1 GCA_029052085.1 Eubacterium sp. | reverse complement strand
GTTTTATGGAAAAAATTACAAGCAAAAGCAATGATTTAATAAAATATATAAAGAAGCTTGCAGCATCACGAAAAGCAAGAATGCAGGAACGCAGATTTGTTCTTGAGGGTGCAAGGCTTTCTTTTGATGTTTTGAATTCCGTTTATCAGCCCGATATTTTTCTTATAACCGAAAAGGCTGCTGAAAAATATAAAAAGCAGTTCGGGGATATGATTAAAATTGCTGCTAGTGCATATTTTATTTCTGAAGAGGTTGCCGATAAGCTTGCCGAAACGGAAAATACGCAGGGTGTTTTCTGTGTATGTAATATTCCCGATGGGAAAAATCAGCTGGTCATCAATAAAAAATATGTTGCTCTTGATCATTTGCAGGATCCCTCAAATCTCGGTGCAATTATAAGAACTGCCGAGGCGCTCGGAATAAACGGTGCAATATGCTATAACTGCTGTGATATTTATAATCCAAAGGCACTGCGTGCCTCAATGGGCAGTATTTTAAGACTTCCTGTGATTCTGAGTGATAACCTTGTTTCGGATATTGAAATTGCAAAGGAAAACGGCTTTTCATTTTATGCAGCGGTTCCGGATAAGAGTGCCGATGATATTACTAAGATAGATTTTCCCGATTCCTCTGTTATCATAATTGGTAATGAAGGAAACGGAATATCCGAGCCTGTAAAGGCTGCTGCAGACAAGCTTGTAACAATAAATATGCTTGGCAGAGCCGAAAGCCTGAATGCGTCAATGGCAGGGGCTATTGCAATGTGGGAAATGTTAAGATGAGTAAAAATGCAATTTATTGGCTCTGGCTTCAGAGAGCATTGGGCGAGGGTGTGCGCTTTAAAGAAATTCTTGAGGATTTTAAAAGTATAAGAGAATTCTATAATGCAAATATACTTGATTGGAAAATGAGTACTGCTCTTGTTCCGAAGCAGATTAATAAGCTTGAAGAAGTAAGCCTTGATGATGTTCAAAATATTATGTATACCTGCGAACAAAATGGCTGGCAGATTATAGATTATGATGACGAAAAGTATCCGAAAAGGCTGAAGGAGATATCCAACCCTCCTGCTGTTCTTTTTGCAGACGGGGAATTGCCCGATATGGATCAATCTGTTGTTATCAGTATTGTAGGTACAAGAAAAGCAAGCGAGTATGCCGTTAAGGTTACGGAGCTTTTAAGCAGAGGGGTTTCTGAAAGCGGAGCAGTTGTTGTTTCCGGTGGAGCGCTTGGTGTGGATTCTGCCGCTCACAGAGGAGCAATCATGTGCGGCGGAAAAACAATTGCCGTGCTTGGCTGTGGTTTTGGCACAAATTATCTTATGGGTAATAAGAGTTTAAGAAATTCAATCAAACAAAATGGTGCTTTGCTGACGGAATTTCCTCCGTTTACGCAGGCAAGCAAATATACATTTCCGCTCAGAAACAGAATTATAAGCGGTTTGTCACTCGGGCTTCTGGTTGTTGAAGCCGGTGTGAAAAGCGGAAGCCTTATAACAGCACGGTTTGCAGCTGAGCAAAACAGAGATATTTATGCAGTTCCGTGCTCAATCCTTTCTCCTGAATTTGCAGGAACAAATAGGCTGATTGAGGACGGCGCAATTGTGGTTACAAAGCCTGCCGATTTGCTTTGTCCTTATGCCGAAAGGTTTCATATTGATTTATCAAAGGTAAAATCTGTTGATCGGCTTATGAATGAAAATGCTGATACAAGTGCAAATTTTGAAGAAAATAAGGCAGATAAGCTTTCCTTTGAGAATCTGGAAAACGGCAGAATCGAAAGAGAAATGCGTGAAAAAGCAGCGCTTTCATTAAGCGGCAATAATAAAATTGTTTATGAGGCTTTAACGGAAAGCCTTCAGCATATAGATGTTATAACAGAAAAGTGCAATCTTCCTGTATCATCTGTTATGGGTGCATTAACGGCACTTGAAATTGCCGATCTTGCAGTAAGTGCAAGCGGAAAAAGATATAAACTATCCTGAAAGGAATCAAAATAAAATATGTCAAAGCTTGTTATTGTAGAGTCGCCTGCAAAGGCAAAAAATATAAAGGGTTATTTAGGAAGAGGATATGAGGTTGTGGCTTCAATGGGTCATGTTCGTGATCTTCCCGCAGCTCGCCTTTCCGTTGAAATAGATAATAATTTTGCTCCTAAATATGCAGTTATAAAGGGCAAGGAAAACTTTGTTAAGGAGCTTCAGAAAAAAGCAGATGAAGCTGAATATGTTTATCTTGCAACTGACCCTGATAGAGAGGGAGAAGCCATAAGCTGGCATCTTGCAACACTTCTTGATCTTGATATGAACGAAAAAAACCGTGTAACCTTTAATGAAATTACAAAGCATGGTGTAACAGAGGGTATGAGTGCTCCCCGTTCCATTGATATAGATCTTGTTGATGCACAGCAGGCAAGAAGAATTTTAGACAGATTAATCGGCTATAAGCTTTCTCCGTTTATCAGCCAGAAAATCAGAAGAGGTCTTTCCGCAGGCCGGGTACAATCGGTTGCCCTTCGTCTTATTGTAGACAGGGAAGAGGAAATCCGTGCTTTCGTACCGCAGGAATACTGGTCAATAGATGCAAAATTTTCGAATCCACCAAGCAAAAAGGTTTTCGCTGCTGCTATTCACAGTAAGGACGGAACAAAGCTTAAAATAACCAATAAGGAACAGAGTGATGCAATACTTTCAGAATTAGAGGATGCACACTATATTGTTAAAACAGTAAAGAAGGGAACAAGAAAGAAGAGTCCTACACCGCCCTTCATTACCTCAACGCTTCAGCAGGAGGCTTCCCGCCGTCTTTCATTTCAGGCAAGAAGAACAATGAAGGCTGCGCAGGAGCTTTATGAGGGTGTTGATGTTGCAGGAATGGGAACAGTCGGTCTTATAACCTATATGAGAACAGACTCGCTTCGTATTTCCGAAGATGCCAGAGCAGCGGGCAATCAGTATATTCTTGAAACCTACGGTGAAAAATATCTTCCGAAAACACCGAGATATTTCAAATCAAAGGGTAATATTCAGGATGGTCACGAAGCAATCCGCCCGTCTATGCCGAATGTTACTCCCGATTCTGTTAAAGGCTCTTTAACAACAGATCAATATAAGATTTATAAGCTTGTATGGGAACGCTTTATTGCTTCGCTTATGGAAAACTGCCTTCAGGAAACCGTTAAGGTAGAAATTGAAGCAGACAATTATATTTTTAATGCGTCCGGATATACAGTTAAATTTGACGGCTTTACGGCTCTTTATGAAGAATCAAAGGATGATGGCAAGAATGATGCTTCTGCTCCTCTTCCGGAGCTTGCCAAGGGCGATGAGCTTCGTTTGAAGTCCATTCTCGGCAATCAGCATTTTACGCAGCCGCCTGCAAGATACACGGAAGCAAGCTTAACGAAAGCGCTTGAAGAAAATGGTGTTGGCAGACCGTCAACCTATGTAACGATTACTTCAACAATCGTGTCAAGAGAGTATGTTAAAAGAGAGGGAAAGCAGTTTGTGCCTACAGAGCTTGGCGAGGCTGTAACAAACCTTCTTAAGGATAAAATGCCGAATATTGTTAATGTAAAATATACCTCAAAAATGGAAACGGATCTGGATAAGATTGACAGCGGCGATGAAAATTATATTGATATGATTCGTCTTTATTATGATGATTTTGAAGCACCTCTTGAGCAGGCAAAAAAGGATATGCAGGGTGTTAAAATTAAGCTCAAAGAAGAGGAAACAGACGAGATTTGCGAAAAATGCGGCAGAAATATGGTCATTAAGGTTGGCAGATTCGGAAAATTCCTTGCCTGCCCCGGTTATCCGGAATGTAAAAATACGAAGCCTCTTGTTTATAAAACAAAAGCAAAATGCCCTGAATGCGGCGGCGATGTTATTGAAAAGAAAACGAAAAAGGGAACGTCCTTCTACGGCTGTTCCAATTATCCGAACTGTAACTTTATGACGTGGGATCTGCCAAGCGATGAGGTTTGTCCGAAATGCGGAAAATCCCTGTTCAGAAAAAAAGGCAATGTGCTTTATTGCCCTGATACAGAGGGATGCGGATTTACCAAGCCTGTTCCAAGAAAGAAAAAAGGCGAAGAAGAATGAAATTCAAAGTTATAGGTGCAGGTTTGGCAGGTGTTGAAGCTGCGTGGCAGATTGCGCAAAAAGGATACAAGGTAACTCTTTTTGAGCAGAAGCCGAATAAAAAATCCCCTGCGCATAAATCAGATAATTTTGCAGAGCTCGTTTGCTCTAATTCTCTTAAAGCAAGCAGAATTGATTCAGCTGCAGGTCTTTTAAAAGAGGAAATGGCAAGGCTCGGCTCTCTTACTGTTCCGATTGCGCGTGAATGTGCGGTTGCAGCGGGCGGAGCTCTTGCGGTTGACAGAGATGTTTTTTCACAGCAAATAACAAATCAAATCAAATCTCATCCGAATATTGAAATGGTTTATAAAGAGGTTGAGAATATTGAAATTTCGGATGATGAAATAACAATTATCGCAACAGGTCCGTTAACAGACGGCAAAATGAGCGAAGCAATCCAAAAGCTTTGCGGTAATTATCTTTCTTTTTATGATGCCGCTGCTCCGATTGTAACAGCAGAGTCTGTTGATATGAATATCGCATTCGGTGCTTCAAGATATGGCAGAGGCGGCGAAGATGATTATATCAACTGCCCGTTCAATAAAGAAGAGTATGAAGGCTTTATTGATGAGCTTGTAAACGCAGAGGGCGCGGTGCTTCATGATTTTGATGTTTATGAGGGCTGTATGCCGATTGAAAAGCTGGCAAAGCGTGGGCTTGATGCACCAAGGTTTGGTCCGATGAAGCCGGTTGGTTTAACAGACCCAAGAACGGGTCATCGCCCGTGGGCGGCAGTTCAGCTCAGAAGAGAAAATGCAAAGGGTACGATGTTTAATATAGTCGGCTTTCAGACGAATCTTAAATTCGGCGAACAGAAAAGAGTTTTTTCAATGATTCCCGCTCTTCGTAATGCCGAATTTGTCAGATATGGAGTTATGCACAGGAATTCATTTCTCAATTCTCCGAAGGTGCTGAATAAAGGCTTCAATCTTCGTAAGTATCCGCTTGTATTCTTTGCAGGGCAGATAACAGGTGTTGAGGGATATATGGAATCGGCAGGTTCAGGAATTCTTGCAGGAATTAATGCTGTAAGGCTTGCGGAACATAAAGAATTTCTTGATTTGCCTCAAACAACAATGCTTGGTGCACTTTCGGAATACATAAGCGATGAAACAGTAAAAAACTTTCAGCCTATGGGGGCAAATTTCGGAATTCTTCCCCCGATAGAGCCTAAAATAAAGGACAAGCGTCTGCGTTATGCTGCGCTTGCAGAAAGAGCGCTTGATGCTCTTGAAGAGGTAATAAAATGAAAATTATAGTTGATGCTTTCGGAGGCGATCATGCACCTCTTGAAATAATAAAAGGTGCTATGCTTGCAGTTGAAGAGTACGGAATTGATGTTATTCTTGTCGGCAGCAAAGAAAAAATATCCGAATGTGTTGAAAAAAACAATATAAAGCTTAAAAATACTGAACTTGTTGATGCCGAATGTGAAATTACAATGTGCGATGATGCAAAATCTGTGTTAAAGGAAAAGGCAAATTCAAGCCTCGGTATTGCGTTCAGACTTCTGGCAGACGGAAAGGGAGATGCTCTTGTTTCGGCAGGAAGCACCGGTGCTATAACCGTTGGTGCAACCTTTCTTGCAAAGCGGATAAAAGGAGTTAAAAGACCTTGTATTGCTTCTGTTATGCCCAGTGCAAAGAATCCTGTTTTATTGATGGATTGCGGCGCTAATGCAGAATGCCGGGCGGAGTTTTTATATCAGTTTGGTTTAATGGGAAGTCTTTATATGAAGAATATTCTTCATGTGAAAAATCCAAAGGTTGCTCTTGCCAATAACGGAACAGAGGAAACAAAAGGAACGCCTGTTGTTAAAGAAGCATATGCCCTTATGAAGGCGGCAGACTATAATTTCATCGGTAATATTGAGGGAAGGCAGATACCCTTCGGCGATGCGGATGTTGTTGTTGCAGACGGCTTTGCAGGCAATTTAATACTTAAAACCTATGAGGGTGTTGCCAAGGTTCTTATGAACGGAATAAAGGGTGTTTTCAAGAAAAATCTGCTTTCAAGGCTTTCTTATCTTGGTGTTATGAGCGGAATAAATGATATGAAAAAGCAGTTTGATTATAAGGAATACGGCGGAGCTGTTCTGCTTGGTGTCAAAAAGCCTGTTGTTAAGGCCCATGGCTCGGCAGATGATAAAACCTTTAAAAATGCGATTAAGCAGGCAGTATGGTTTTTGGATAATAATTTAATTGATGATATAGAAAAGGCGTTCAGTAAGGAAAATGAATAAGGATTTAAGTGCTTTTGAGGAAAGAATTAAATATCGGTTTAAGGATAGATCGCTGCTGCTTGAAGCGTTAACGCATTCAAGCTATGCAAATGAGATAAGGAATGGCTTAAAATGCAATGAGCGTATGGAGTTTCTCGGCGATGCAGTGCTTTCCATTGTTACGGCTGAATTGCTTTACGGAAAGTTTCCTGATATGCCTGAGGGCGAATTGTCAAAGCTTCGGTCAAGTCTTGTCTGTACTGCCGAATTATCTCAGTTTGCAAAGGATATCAGCCTTGGCGATTATCTTCTTCTTGGAAAGGGCGAGCAGAATACAGGCGGAAATGAGCGTCCTTCTATTCTGGAAAATGCGTTTGAAGCCTTGATTGCTGCAATTTATCTTGACGGCGGAATGGAATGTGCAAAATCCCATATTCTTCGCTTTTTAAATTCTGCTCTTGAAAATCATAAGATTAATTTTAAGGATTACAAAACGCAGCTTCAGGAAATTATTCAGCAAAATCCGGATGAAACGCTGAATTATGTTATCGTCGGCGAAAGCGGTCCCGATCATGATAAACGTTTTGATGTAGAGGTTCATCTGAATTCAAATGTTATCGGCAGAGGTTCGGGAAAAAGCAAAAAACAGGCAGAGCAGGAGGCAGCAAAGGAAGCATTGCTGTTGATGGGAATATGAAAAAGGGAAACATTTCCATTTTCGTGCCTCATATCGGCTGCCCTCAGAAATGCTCATTCTGTAATCAGAATACCATAACGGGAAGCAGTTCGGCTCCTACACCCGATGATGTAAAGAATGCAGTTGAAACAGCACTTTTAAGAACAGATTATGAATACGAAATTGCATTTTTCGGCGGCTCGTTTACCGCTATAAAAAAGGATTATATGCTTTCTCTTCTTGAGGCGGCAAAACCTTATGTCGAAAGCGGAAGAATAAAAGGAATCCGCTGTTCAACAAGGCCTGATGCAATTGATGATGAAGTATTATCTCTTTTAAAGGCTTATGGTGTAACCGCAATTGAGCTTGGTGCCCAAAGTATGAATGATGATGTTTTGTCTGCCAATTTAAGAGGGCATACGGCAGATGATGTAAGGGAAGCCTCAGGGCTTATTAAAAAATACGGCTTTGAGCTAGGACTTCAGATGATGACAGATTTATATTTGTCCTCTCCGGAAACAGATATGGAATCTGCAAAAGAAATTATAAAATTGAATCCCGATACGGTAAGGATTTATCCTACGGTTACTTTGAAACATACATATCTTGAAAAGCTTATGCTTTCGGGGAAATATGTACCTTCTTCACTTGAAAGCACAATTTCGCTTTGTGCGCAGTTGGTACCGCTGTTTAATGAAAAGGGTATAAAAATAATTCGCCTTGGGCTTCACGCAAGTGATCATGTTAAAGAGAATATGCTCGGCGGCGGATATCATGAATCACTTGGGGAAATGGTTTGGTCAAGAATTCTTTTAAATAAAATTCTTGAAAATCCTCCCGGTGAATATACAGCTTATATAAACGAAAAAACCGTTTCTAAGCTGAAAGGCAATAAAAAGTCAAATATAACGGCACTGGAAAATGCCGGTTACAATATAAAAATGATTTACGATAATTCGCTTTCTGTAAATGAATTGAGGTTAAAGCATGGTATTAAGAACACTTGAAATGCAGGGGTTTAAATCTTTCCCTGATAAAACGGAGCTTAATTTCGGAAAAGGCATAACGGCTGTTGTCGGTCCGAATGGCTCCGGTAAAAGTAATATTTCTGACGCAGTACGCTGGGTGCTCGGCGAAACCTCGTCTAAATCACTTCGCGGCTCTAAAATGGAGGATGTTATCTTCGGCGGAACCTCGTCACGTAAGGCACTTGGCTTTGCTCAGGTTCAGCTTACTCTTGATAACAGCGATGGTACTCTTAAAGATAAGGGCGAAATTGTTACTGTAATGAGAAGATATTACAGAAGCGGCGAAAGTGAATATAAAATAGACGGTGAGCTTGTTAGGCGAAAGGATATCCATGAGCTCTTTATGGATACAGGTCTTGGCTCAGACGGCTATTCTATGGTTGGTCAGGGTAAAATAGATTCCATTATCTCTGCTAAAAATGAGGATAGACGAGAGCTTTTTGAGGAAGCAGCAGGCATATCCCGTTTTCGTCATAAAAGAACAGATGCACAAAGAAGACTTGATCAGGCACAGGAAAATCTTGTTCGTCTGCTTGATATTCTCGGCGAGCTTGAAAGCCGGGTTGGTCCTCTTAAAGAGCAAAGTGAAAAAGCTGCTAAATTTATTGAACTTTCAGAAGAAAGAAAAACGCTTGAAATAGGCGTATGGCTGAATAAAATAAATAAATTTACAAATGATCTCCGTGATCAGGAGCATAAAATTGATGCTGCAAATGCTTCTTATGAAATTTGCAGCAATGAGCTTCAGGCGATTGAAGAGGAAATTGAGCAGGTAATTTCCGGTATTGCAAAAATCAATACGGAAATTGAGGAAATAAGGGCAGACAGTGCCAATTTTGAGGAAGAGGCTGTTCGTAAGGACGGCGAAGCTTCGGTTCTGGAAGCAACGCTGAATCATAATAACGAAACGATTGAAAGATTGAAAAATGATATTTCTCTTGCTGATGAGGGTAACATAACGATTGATACCCAGATTGAGGAGAGAGAGCAGTTTATTTGTGACAGTGCCGAAAAATCAAAAATGAAAAGTGAAGAGCTTCAGAATGTTTCCGACGAAATGGAAGCATTGGTTTCTTCAAACGAAGCGTTTTCAAAGATAACGGTTGAGCTTAATCAAAGAATAACTGCATTAACATTTAAGCTTACGGATTGCCGTGTTAAATGCTCTAAGGCGAAATCAAGCATAGAGGAAATTGAAGCACGTAGAGGAACTGTTGATGAAAATATTTCCACAATAGAAAATGAGCTTAAAATTGAAGAGGCACGTAAGGCGGAAAGCGAAGAAAACTTAAAGTTTTTAAATGAACGCATAGACGAAAACAATAATGCAATGAGCGGATATCAGCTTAAGGTTAAGAATAAAACCGATAAGGCTGATGCGCTTAGAGATAAGCTTGAAAAGGCAAACAGAGCACTTGCCGAAAAGCAGTCAAAAGCACGAATGCTGTCTGATTTAGAAAAAAATATGGAGGGCTATTCGGGTGCTGTTAAGGCGGTAATGCGCCAGTCAGAGGCAAAGGCGCTTGGCGGAATTCATGGCCCGCTTTCTCAGCTGATTCAGGTTGAAAATGAATATTCTACGGCTGTTGAGGTTGCTCTCGGTGCTGCAATGCAGAATATAGTTACCTCAACTGAGGCAGATGCAAAAAGAGCAATTTATTATCTGAAGAATAATCGCATAGGCAGAGCAACCTTCCTGCCTATCTCAAATATCAGAGGAAGACAGCTTGATGAACGCGGACTTGATGATAATCTTGGTTTTGTGGATATAGCTTCCAATCTTGTCAGCTGCGATAATCAGTATAGGGAGATTATAAGCAATCTTCTGTCACGTGTGGTTGTAGTTGATGATATGGATTGTGCTATCGGCATTGCGAAAAGATATAATAACAGATTTAAAATTGTTACGCTTGACGGTCAGGTTATGAATCCGGGAGGCTCTATGTCCGGTGGTAGTGCTGCCAAAGGTGCAGGTATACTGTCGCGTGCGAATACAATTGAAGAATTGAATGCAGAAGCAAAAAGGCTTTCAAAAGAGGCAGAGGAAATCGCAGCCGAATTCAAGCTTGCTCTTGAAGACGCAAATCATGCGGCTGCAAGGCTTCAGGCTGCTGAGGCAGAGCTTCAGACGGCTAAGGAGGATGTTATCCGCGCTGAGGGAGAAGATAAGCTTATTAAAGACAAAGTGGATTCTCTTAAAAATCAGATTCGTCTTCTTATTTCAGAAAAAGAAAATTCTCAGGGAAGAATCGAACTCCTTGAAAAAGAATACAGCGAGGGTGAAAAGGAAATTCATTCTGTTCAAGCAGAAATTGATGATGCTGAAAATCAGCTTGCTTCCGTTTCCGATGATGCAGAGGGTGTTGCTTCAAAAAGAGAAGCACTCCGTCAGAAAACGGAAGAGCTTAAGCTTCAGATTGTTTCAATTGACAGAGATGCTGAGGCTGCAAAGCAGGCTGTTGAAGAACTTAAGCTTCGTAAAACAACACAAAGCAGCCGTGTAAAATCAATAGAAGATGAAATTGCCGAAATTGAAAGCAAAAATGAAAACCTTGCAGCAGGTATTAATGAAATTAAGGCAGAGGCAAATGAATTCCGTAAAAAGGCAAGCAATTCCAATGCAGATGTTTCAAATCAGCTTGAAAGAAGAAATGAGCTTGAAAAGCGTTCTAATGAATTAAGAACACTTGAACGAAATAAAACGCAGGAAAGAGGCGATATTTCAAGCGAACTTGTTCGCCTTGATGAGCGCAAAATTGCAATGCGCAAGGAGTATGATGAGCTGAACGATATGCTCTTTGAGCAGTATGAGTTAACAAGACGTGAGGCTGAAAATCTTAATATCGTTATTGAAGATATGTCTGCTGCGAAAAGGCGTCTTAATGAAATCAAGCATTCCATTAAAAAGCTTGGTTCAATCAATGTTGGTGCTATTGAGGAATATAAGGAAGTATCCGAGAGATATGAATTCCTTAAAGAGCAGATTGATGATATTGAAAAATCAAAGCAGGAGCTTGGTAAAATTATTGATGACTTAACGGTTTCAATGAGCGAAAAATTCCTGACCCAGTTTAATAGAATAAACAATGAATTTAAGGTTTGCTTTGCAGATTTCTTCGGCGGCGGAAATGGCGAAATTGTTCTTGAACAGCCGGATAACTGCCTTGAAAGTCCGATAGAAATTAAAATTCAGCCGCCGGGAAAATCCGTTCAGAATATTAATCTGTTTTCAGGCGGAGAAAAATCGCTTGCGGCTATGGCACTTCTTTTCAGCGTACTTAAGGTTACCCCATCTCCGTTCTGTATCTATGATGAGGTTGAGGCTGCGCTTGACGATGTTAATGTTGAAAGATTTGCAAAATATATGCGAAAGATGACAAGTGATACCCAGTTTATTTCAATTACCCACCGCCGCGGCACTATGGAGGAAGCAGATGTTCTTTATGGTGTTACCATGCAGGAAAAGGGCGTTTCAAAGCTTCTTGAGCTTCAGAGTGCAGAACTTGCGGCACAAATGGGACTTGAATAAATAAAACAAATACATAATTTATTTAGGAGTAATTATGGGATTATTTGATAAATTCAGAAAAGGCTTAAGAAAAACAAGGGAAGAGGGCATTACTGCTCAGATAGAGGATGTTGTGGATTCCTATGAGGAGATAACAGATGAGCTTTACGAAGAGCTTGAAGAAATTCTTATTATGGGTGATGTCGGATTTCCTACTGCCGAAAAGGTTATAAAAAGTCTTAAAGAAAAAATTGAAAACGACAGAATTAAGGATGTTAAACAGGTTCGTGAAACTCTGAAAGATATTGTTTCGGGTATTGTTTGGGGCGGAAGCTATTTAAAGCTTCGAACGAAGCCGTCTGTTATTCTTGTTATCGGTGTAAACGGGGTTGGTAAAACAACAACAATCGGTAAGCTGTCTTTAAGGCTTAAGGAGCAGGGAAGAAGTGTTATTCTCGGTGCTGCCGATACCTTCCGTGCAGCGGCTATTGAGCAGCTTCAGGTATGGGCAGACAGAGCAGGTGTGGATCTTATAAAATCTGCTGAGGGTTCTGATCCTGCCTCGGTAGTGTTTGATACGATACAGGCAGGCAAGGCAAGAAAGTCAGATGTTATTATTATTGATACGGCGGGCAGGCTTCATAATAAGAAAAATCTTATGGATGAGCTGAATAAAATCAGCCGTGTTATTGAAAGAGAGCTTCCCGAAGCTTCAAAAGAAATTCTGCTTGTTCTTGATGCTACTACAGGGCAGAATGCCGTTAATCAGGCAAAGGATTTTAAGGAAGCGGCAGGAATAACCGGAATTGTTTTAACGAAGCTTGACGGCACTGCAAGAGGCGGTGTTGTGCTTGCAATCAATAATGAGCTTGATGTGCCTGTTAAATTTGTCGGTGTCGGCGAGCAGATTGATGATTTGCAGCCGTTTGATGCAGATGCTTTTGCTGCAGGTATGTTTGATAATGAAGAGTAATCAGAACATCTGAAAATGAAATAAGAGGTTAAACAATGGATTTTATTTTAGCAACGAATAATATGAAAAAGCTTGCAGAAATGCAGCGTATTCTCTCTCCTTTAGGTATTCATGTTGTAACAGCAAAAATGCTCGGAAAGGAAATTCCGGATGTTGAAGAAAACGGAACAACATTTGAAGAAAATGCAAAAATCAAAGCGGTGTCAGCCTGCGAGGTTATGAATATGCCTGCTATTGCGGATGACAGCGGACTTTGTGTTGATTATCTTGACGGTGCCCCGGGTATTTTCTCGGCAAGATTTTCGGGCGGACATGGTAATGATGAAGAGAATAATGATTTGCTTCTTGAAAAGCTCAGCGGTGTTCCTATGGAGGAAAGAACAGCTTATTATGTTTGCGCTATCTGCTGTGTTTTTCCTGACGGAAGGGAAATAACCGTAAGAGGTGAGTGCCACGGCCATATCGGCTTTGAAAGAGACGGAAGTGAGGGCTTCGGTTATGATCCGCTCTTTATAATAAATGGAAAAGCCTTTGGCAAATATTCAGCAGAAGAAAAGGATAAAATAAGTCATAGAGGCAATGCCTTAAGGCTTTTAACAAAAGAATTGGAGAAAATGATATGACATCAAAGGAAAGAGCAGCACTTCGTGCAAAAGCAAATCCGCTTGAGCCGATTTTTCAGATAGGAAAAGACGGCATATCGGATAATCTGGTTTCTCAGATTGATGATGCGCTTGATGTGCGTGAGCTTTTAAAAATCCGTGTTCATCTTGAAACTGCGCCGGAAAACCCAAGAGAATTTGCAGATAAGCTTGCGGAAAGGCTTAATGCTGAAGTGATTCAGGTTATCGGCGGTGTTATCGTTATTTACAGAAAGATAGATAAAGAAAAGATAAACGCTAAAAAAGAAGAGCGTATTAAGGCTTTAGGCAAAAAGGTTGTTAAGAAAAAGGTAAAAATCAAGGGACTGCGTCAGAGAAACAGAGAGTTTGAAGAAAAGCACCCTTGGGCAAAGTATAATAAGGCAGACAGAGGTGGCAGACGTTGAGGATAGGTATCTTCGGCGGTGCGTTTAATCCTGTTCATAACGGGCATATAAACCTTGCAAAAAGCTATCTTGAAAGTCTTTCTCTTGATAAGCTTCTTGTTATTCCGACTGCGAATCCGCCTCATAAATCGGCGGAGGGTTTAGCCGATGCAGAAGCCCGATTGGCAATGCTTTCACTTGCTTTTAAATCTGACAGCAAGGTGGAAATTTCGGATATTGAATTTCAGCGAAAAGAAAAAAGCTATACTTATAATACAATTATGGAACTGAGAAAAAGCTATCCTGATGATGAGTTTTTTCTGATTATAGGCAATGATCAGTTTTTGTCCTTCGATAAATGGTATAAATACAATGAACTGCTTTTAGAGGTTGTTCTTTGCACAGCAGCAAGAGAAAAAAATAAAAAAGAGGAAATCATTTCTTTTGCCGAAAAGCTGTTAAACGGCAGGCTTGATTATTATCTTGCCGCGTTTGAGCCGGTTATTGTTTCTTCAAGCGAAATCAGAGAAAAGATAAAGAATAAGGATGATATTTCCGGTTTTGTTCCTGCTGAAGTATGCAAATATATAAAAGATGAGGGGCTTTATATTGTATAATAATGATGAATTTATAAAAATAATTAAAGAGCGCCTGTCGGAAAAACGATTTCAGCATTCCTTGAATGTTGCTGATTCTGCCAAAAGGCTTGCAATTAAATTCGGCTCAGATGAAGAAAAAGCCTATACAGCAGCCATTCTTCACGATATAATGAAGGAAGAAACGATTGATATTCAGCGTGAATATATGGCAAGGAACGGCGAAAGTATAACGGAGCTTGAATTTCCCAATCCTCTTGTTTTTCATCAGATGTCGGGTGCGGCATATTGCAGACTGGAGCTTGGCGTAGATGATGAGGATATTTTATCTGCAATCCGTTTCCATACAACAGGGCGAAGAAATATGAGTCTGCTTGAAAAGGTGGTTTATACTGCCGATTTTATTTCGGCAGACAGATGTTATCCTGATATTGATATAATGCGTAAAAAGGCAGAAATCAGCCTTGATGAAGCGATGCTTTATTCATTGAAATATACGATAACTGATTTGGCAAAAAAGGAAAAACCTATTCATCCTGATGCGATTGAATGTTATAATGATATACTTGAAAATTTTAAAGAAAAGGATTTAGATATATGAATTCACTTGATATTGCAAAAATAGCTGCTAAAGCGGCCGACAGTAAGAAGGGGCAGGATATTCAGGTTATCGGAATAAGAGATATTTCTGTTCTTGCGGATTATTTTGTTCTTGTAACGGGCGATTCCTCGACACAGGTTAAGGCGCTTGCGGATGAGATTGAATATAAGCTTGGCGAAGCAGGCGAGGAGCCTCATCATATTGAGGGCAGGCAGTCCGGATGGATTTGTCTTGATTTTTCTACAGTTGTTGTTCATGTTTTCTATAAAGAGCAAAGGCAGTATTTTAACCTTGAGCATCTTTGGGAAGACGGCGATATATTAGATACAGAAAAACTTTTGGAGGATTAATATAATGGATTACAATTTTAAAAAGATTGAAGCAAAATGGCAGAATGTGTGGTATAGTCAGAACACCTTTGCTGCAAAGGATGATTATTCTCTTCCTAAATTTTATTGTCTTGTAGAGTTCCCTTACCCAAGCGGACAGGGACTTCATGTCGGTCATCCTCGTTCCTACACAGCGCTTGACATTGTGGCAAGAAAGAAAAGGCTTCAGGGCTATAACGTTCTTTATCCGATGGGTTGGGATGCTTTCGGTCTTCCAACTGAAAATTTTGCAATTAAAAATCATATTCATCCTGCTGAGGTAACAAAAAATAATGTTGCTCATTTCAAGGCTCAGTTACAGTCTTTGGGCTTTTCATTTGACTGGACAAGGGAAATTAATACAACCGATCCGTCTTATTATAAATGGACCCAGTGGATTTTCCTTCAGCTTTTCAAAAAGGGTCTTGCTTATAAGAAGGAAATGGCTGTTAACTGGTGTACCTCCTGTAAATGCGTTCTTGCAAATGAAGAGGTTGTAAACGGCGTTTGTGAACGCTGCGGTTCTGAGGTTATCCGTAAAAATCAGAGTCAGTGGATGCTTAAAATTACGGAATATGCAGATCGCCTTGCAGCAGATCTTGATGATGTTGATTTTATAGACAGAGTTAAGGTTCAGCAGAGAAACTGGATAGGCAGAAGCACAGGTGCAGAGGTTGATTTCAAAACAACGCTTGGCGACACCTTAACCGTTTATACAACAAGATGTGACACGCTTTTCGGTGCTACATATATGGTTATTTCTCCGGAGCATCCGCTTATTGAAAAATGGGCAGATAGCATTAAAAACCTTGATGAAGTCCGTGCTTATCAGAACGAAGCTGCCCGTAAGAGTGATTTTGAAAGAACAGAGCTTAATAAGGATAAAACCGGTGTTAAGCTTGATGGCGTTATGGGTATTAACCCTGTAAATGATACGGAAATTCCTATCTTTATTTCAGACTACGTTTTAACCTCTTATGGCACGGGTGCGATTATGGCCGTTCCTGCTCATGATACCCGTGACTGGGAGTTTGCAAAGAAATTCAATCTTCCTATTATTGAGGTTGTTGCAGGCGGAGAAGATGTACAGGCAGAAGCCTTTACAGACTGTGCTACGGGTATGCTTGTAAACAGCGGCTTCCTGAATGGCCTTTCTGTTGAAGAAGCGAAAAAGGCAATGATTGAATGGCTTACAAAAGAGGGTAAGGGAAAAGAAAAGGTTAATTTCAAGCTTCGCGACTGGGTATTCAGCCGTCAGAGATATTGGGGCGAGCCTATTCCGATTATTCATTGTGATAAATGCGGTTATGTTCCTGTTCCCGAAGATCAGCTTCCGCTTGAGCTTCCGAATGTTGATTCCTATGAGCCTACGGATACAGGCGAATCGCCTCTTGCCAAGATGACGGATTGGGTAAATACAAAATGTCCCTGCTGCGGCGGAGATGCTAAAAGAGAAACGGATACTATGCCTCAGTGGGCAGGCTCATCGTGGTATTTCCTCAGATATATGGACCCGCATAATGACAATGCCCTTGCATCAAAAGAGGCTCTTGAATACTGGTCTCCGATTGATTGGTATAACGGCGGTATGGAGCATACAACTCTCCATCTGCTTTACAGCCGTTTCTGGCATAAATTCCTTTATGATATCGGTGTAGTTCCTACGAAAGAGCCTTATCAGAAGCGTACCTCTCACGGTATGATTCTGGGCGAAAACGGCGAAAAAATGAGTAAATCGCGCGGAAATGTTGTAAATCCGGATGAAATTGTTGATCAGTATGGTGCTGATACAATGCGTCTTTATGAAATGTTTATCGGCGATTTTGAAAAGGCTGCTCCTTGGAATTCAGATTCAATAAAGGGCTGTAAGCGTTTTATTGAACGTTTCTGGAATCTTCAGGAAATCGTAACGGATGGAGCTGAATACAGCGAAGAGCTTGAAGCATTAATGCATAAAACCATTAAAAAGGTTACCGAGGATATTGATAATCTTAAGTGCAATACGGCTATTGCTGCAATGATGGCTCTTATCAATAAGATTTATGAAAAGGGCAGTGTTACTAAAGCAGAGCTTAGAACCTTAACCATTCTTCTTAATCCTTTTGCCCCTCATGTAACAGAGGAAATGTGGGATGTTATGGGCTTCGGCGGAATGGTTAATGAAGCTGAATGGCCGGAATATGATGAGGCTAAAACGGTTGAAAACAGTGTTGAAATCGTGCTTCAGATTATGGGAAAGGTTCGTTCAAGAATTACGATTCCTGTTGATATGCCAAAGGATGAGGTGCTTGCGCTTGCAAAAGCAGATGAAAAGATTGCTGCTGCAATAGAGGGAAAAACAATTAAAAAGGAAATCTATGTTCCCGGCAAGCTTGTTAATATAGTTGCAGTATAAAAAGATTTAGGGAGGGCGAAAGCTCTCCCTATACTTAATTATATAATGGGGTAAAAATAAAAAAGGAAATACTGATTATTATTTCAGTAATTTTTGTTTTTTTGAGTATAACAAATAATATGCTGTTTTGATTGATTTTTGATAAAATGTCTATTCATTTTAAATGTATACTAGTTCAAAAATGCAGGGGGATAGAATATGTTTATAAATGAAAAGAGCAGCAAAGAGAAAGAATTGAATAATTTTTTACAATCAAATATAAAAAGCCATTATTTGCAGACCATTGAATGGGCACAGGTGAAAAACAATTGGGAGCATGAATTGATTGTTATAAAAAAGGATGAAAAAATTATCGGAACGATGAGTGTGCTGTTAAAGAAATTTCCAATACTCAATTCATATATGATGTATGCACCGCGGGGATTCGTATGTAATCCCAATGATAAGGAAACTTTAGAAAAAATGACAAAAGAAGTTGTTAAAATTGCAAAAAAATACAATGCTTTTGTTTTCAAAATGGATCCGGATATACCTGATAATGATAATTTTAAAGATACAATGCTGTCTTTGGGTTATAAGTTTACGGTCAACAGCAAAACAATTCAGCCTAAATTTGTTTATAGACTTAATATTAAAGATAAAACGGAGGAAGAATTATTAAAATCATTTAGAACGAAAACAAGGTATAATATAAATTTAGCAATACGAAAAAATGTAAAAATAAGAGAGGCTCAAAGAAGTGACATTCCCATTTTTTATGACATTTTGAAGTTTACGGCTAAGCGTGATCAGTTTTATGTGAGAGATATTGAATATTATGAAAGAGTATTTGATAGTATGGGAGCCGAGCATGTCAAGATTTTTATTGCGGAATGTGAAAAAGAACCCGTTGCAGTTGCTATGTCAATATTTTATGGAAATAAGATGTGGTATTTATATGGAGGCAGTTTAAATAAGTATAGAAATTATATGCCAACCTATTTGCTTCAATGGGAAATGATTAAATGGGCAAAGAAGAAAAAATGCGATATTTATGATTTTGGCGGTGTTTCGGGATATAAATGTAAAAATAATCCAATGTACGGAGTGTACCATTTTAAAAAGGGATTTAATGGCGAAGTTGTTGAATTTACTGACGAGCTTTATATGATATTTAAGCCGCATGTTAATAATATGTACAACATAATATCAGCTTGCTACAACAGATTTTTGGAAGCAAAGAAATAATATAGCAGACAGCAGAAAGCAGAGAGCGCTTGTGTAACAGCAGTGCTCTCTGTTGTTATTAAAATAAATAATTTCAAAAAATATGCTGTTTTGATGCTGAAAATATGTATAATAAATGGCAGAGGAGTTGATTAAACTTGAATAATATTTTAATAGTTGAAGATGAAAAAAGTATTTCCGGTCTGATAAGATTAGGTTTGTCAAAGGCAGGCTATAAATGTACCTGCGCATTTGATGGCGTATCTGCTGCTGATTTACTTGAAAGCAACAGATATGATTTAGTTTTGCTTGATATTATGCTTCCGGGATTTGACGGTTTTACACTTATGGATTATATTCGGCCGATGGAAATTCCGGTTATTTTTATTACAGCCAAAGGCTCTGTTGAAGACAGAGTGAAAGGTCTTCGTGCAGGTGCAGAGGATTATATTGTAAAGCCTTTTGATATTGTTGAACTTTTGGCAAGAATAGAGGTTGTTCTAAGACGATATAATAAGCTTGCTTCTGTAATGAATATCGGTTCGGTTACGATTGATACTTATTCAAGATTAGTAAAGAAAAACGACGAAGAAATTCACCTTACGCCGAAGGAATATGATTTACTTCTGTTGTTTGTTCAAAATCCCAATCGCGCAATGTATCGTGAAACAATTTATGAAAGAGTATGGGGCGAAGAATTTTTATATGGCAGTAAAACTGTTGACTTGCATATTCAGCGTCTACGTAAAAAGCTGGGATGGGAACAGCATATTCAGGCGGTAAATAAAATAGGCTATCGTTTTGAGGTATAGGTCAGTATGAAATTTTCTATAAAAATTATTTTATCCATGCTTTGTTTATTGTCTTTTTTGTTTGGTATCGGAGGCAGTCTTATGATTTCCTTCTCATTTAATGCTGCACTTGAAAGAGAAAAAACATCTGCTTACAATTTATATCAATCTGTTCTCGGAACGCTTCAGGTAATAAATGAGGTTAACCAGCTGGATAGCATAGAAGAAGTTTTAAAACAGATTTCTGATAAAAATACAGGCTCGTGGACAGCATTGAGGCTTTATGCGGCTGAGAAAACACTTTACAGTGAAGGTGACTTTGATTTTTCTGTTAATGATATTATCGTGTCTGCTGATAATTGTGTAATAAAATATATTGATAATGATAATGGAAGTTATCTGCTGATAACCGGAAACATTGGAACCGGAGAAGATATATTGGTTCTTGATATGGTGTGTGATATCTCTGAGGTTGCCGAATCTCAAAATATGCTTTTAAAAATATATATGGGTATATTTCTGCTTCTGGTGCTTCTTTGTGCAGTTTTATCAGGCAGTATATCCAGGCTTCTTACTAAGCCGCTATCTGAATTATCAAAGGTGTCACGCGAAATTTCATCCGGAAATTTGGCACGAAGGGCAGAAGTAAAAACAAATGATGAAATAGGATTTGTTGCTGATGACTTTAATGTTATGGTAGCCAATCTTGAAAACAGTATTAATCAGCAGGAACGATTTATTGCAAACTTTGCGCACGAAACAAAAACACCTATGACATCTATTATCGGATATGCCGATTTGATAAGAAGCGGTATTCTTGATGCAGATGAAATAAGAGAGGCGGCTCATTATATAGTTATTGAGGGCAAAAGGCTTGAAAATCTTTCTCAAAAACTGTTGGAACTGATTGTGGCAGGAAAGGAAAAAATGAATATAAAGCCTGTCAGCGTGTCGGATTTAATAAATGATTTTGTTGAAATCTACAGTCCGGTTTACAAAAAGCAAAATATAGAACTATCCTGTGCTTGTGAAGCAGGAGAGTGTCTGCTTGATGCAGACCTTATAAAGTCACTGATAATGAATTTGTGCGATAATGCAAGAAAGGCATTTGATGGCGAAGAAGGTATTATTAAAATTAAATCAATTATGACTGAAAACGGATGTACAATACAGATTTGTGATAACGGTCCGGGGATTCCGGAAAAGGATATTCATCATTTGACAGAGGCATTTTATAGGGTGGATAAATCACGTTCAAGAAAAATGGGCGGTTTTGGACTTGGATTATCATTATGCAAAGAAATTGCATCCGTGCATAGCGGAAGTATAAAAATAGAAAGTAAAATAGGTGAAGGAACTGTAGTTACTGTTGTTTTGAGAGGGGGAAGATGAATAATATGTGTTTTTTGAAAAGAATAGCTATTTTCTTAGGTACTCTGATTATAATAATTACAGGATTTTTTATGCCCGTTTTAGCAGCAAAAGGATTGGTGGATTATTATTTTTACAATTCTGTTGATCAGATGGAAAATAAAAAGATTTCACTTGATTTGTCAGCTTCTGAGGAGGATATTAAAAATGCCTGGTCTTTTTTTAATTTAACAATCTTAGATTCTAATGCTTCTATAATTGAAATTTCTGAAAAATCAAAGGTTTGTAATTTTACCTATAATCAAATCAAAACGATTTCATCAGGAATATTTGAACAGCTTGGAATTTTAGATTATAACTATAATGATTTTAAAGCAGTACCTAATCTTTTTATTAGTCTGAGCAATGAAAATGAGCGTGTTGCAAAGTCGGCTGTATACTGGCGCTGTTCCTGGATGGATAAAAATAATATTCAGCAGGTTATGTGGATAGATGATATCAACGGTAAATTAGTTGGTCTGTTTATGAATATTAATAACATTAATGGAGAAATCGTTTTGGACGGAAGTGAAAAGAGTGTAGATTACCAGGATTCCGATATACCAAGAGCGGTTATGGCACTGGTTGAATATTGTAAAAAGAATTATCAGGTGGATAATGTCAGGTGCAAAAAAGAGCGGAATGGGAATTATATAATCGAAATGATTAATAAAGGTGATGATAACGTAATGGCCATATCTGTATATTTAGATGACAAAAATTTGTTTTTTAATATTTGATTATAATTTGATACGATTTTATTGTTTGTATAATATATGTGAATCTTATTCTGAAGAAGAGTATGTAAAAACTTTAAACCGATTGAAGTATTATATCTGCTAATATTCAAAAAGGAAGGCTTAAGCCTTCCTTTTTCCTTTCAGTTTTTCTCTGTAAACCTTTGGTGTTGTTTTATATTTCTGCTTAAAAGCCGTTATAAACGCAGCAGAGCAGGTGTAGCCGCATTTTACGGCACATTCTTCAACGGATATATCCTTTTCTTCAAGCAGAGTTGCCGCCATTGCCATTTTAGCCTCATAGCGAAGCTTTTTGAAAGAAGAGCCATAATACTCCTTAATGATTCTTTCTGTCTGTCTGGGTGAAACGCCCATGTTTTTGGCGAAGTCCTCCAGCTTTACGTTGCTGCAATCCTCCAGCAGCAACTGATCAAGTATCCATGAGCGGCTTTCGTTAAGGTCTGTATTTCTTGATTGTGATATATCTGTTTTACTGTCCGGATAATAAAGCTTTGCCAGTTCAACGATTAATCTTATAGCAAGGGAAGAGATAATATCCTTTTTATAAACAGAATGTTTTTCGTTTTCAAGAACCATTTGCTTAAACAGCTTTCTTATCTCAGCATTGCTTTTTCCTATCCAGAATTTTTTTGAAGCAAAGGCATCAACTGCGCAGTTTTCGTTTTTATGATTTGATATTTTAAAATAGATGCAAAGCTCGTACATAGGTTCCTTTTTATCGGGCGTCTGTTTGTGAAGCACATTGGGGCCTGTAATGTAAAGCGAATTTTCAGATAGCTTGTACTGCTTATTTTCCGTATCTAAAAATCCTTTTCCATGGTCAATGAAATGAAGCTCATAGCCATTTTTCGTGTGGGCGTGCATCATTACAATTTCCTCTAAGGTTCCTGAAAATATCTTGAATATTTTTATTTTGTTATCGTTGTAATTAATTGTTATATCCATAATAAATCCCCTCAGCTTATTGTAACAGTATCCGGATACTGAATCAAGAATAAATTTATTTTATACGACATAAATTTGTCTTTGTTGTCGTTTATACATCTTTTCATTTTTATGAAAAGACATTATACTATTATTGAAAACAATATGAATTACTTAGATATAAGGGGTGTTTTTGTGAAAATTACTGTTATTGGCGGCGGTGGTGTACGTTCTATGTTTCTTGCTAAAAGTATTGCCCAAAAAGCAGAAAGGCTTCATATTGATGAGCTTTGCTTTATGGATAATAATGAGCAGAAGCTGAACATTTACGGCGGAATGGCAGCCCATGTTGCAAAGCTTCTTTGCCCGAAAATGAGATTCAGTATTACAACGGATGCAGTTGATGCTGTCAGAGATGCGGACTATGTTATAACAACGATTCGTGTCGGCGAGGATGATATGCGTGCCAAGGATGAGCGCATTGCGCTTAATAAAGGTATTCTGGGTCAGGAAACAACAGGCGCAGCAGGCTTTTCATTTGCTATGCGCAGTGTGCCTGCTCTTGCAGAATACTGTGAGCTTATAAAAAAATATTCAAAAAAAGACGTAAAGGTATTTAACTTTACAAATCCTGCGGGTGTTGTTTCCCAAACGCTTCGGGATATGGGCTATGATTTTACATACGGAATCTGTGATGCTCCGTCAGGTATGCTTCGTTCCTTTGCGCTTTTATATAATGAAAATCCCGAACATATTCAAGGCGAGGTTTATGGTCTTAATCATCTGTCATATTTTAAAAGCATTAAGCTTAACGAAAAAGAAATTATGGATGATCTGATTGAAAATGATGAGGCTTATGCAAAAACAGATATGCGTTATTTCAGTAAAGAACTTTTAAGAGACAGAAAAGCCGTACTGAATGAATATCTTTATTATTTTTATTACAGAGAACAGGCTGTTGAAAATATTTTAAAGGCAGAGCAGACAAGGGGTGAACAAATCAGGGATATCAATAAAAATATGACAGCTGAATTATCTGTTATGGATATTGAAAATGATTTTGAAGGCTGCCTTAAGGTGTTTGAAAAATGGTATGGTATGCGTGAGGGCAGCTATATGGCAAGTGAAACCGGAGTGAAACGAACAGCACCTTGGTATTTTGATATCTATGAGGAGGATGACGGCGGCTATGCCGGTGTTGCGCTTAAATTTATTGAAACGGCACAGAGCGGTACAACGGGTACTATGATTATGTGTATTCCGAATCATGGTTCTATAAACGGGCTTCGTGATGATGATGTTGTTGAGATTACCTGCGATGTTAATGCAGATGGATGTATTCCTCATACAATCGGTGATGTTGATGAGCAGAATCTGGAAATGATAAGACGGGTTAAAATCTATGAGCGCCTTTCATCAAAGGCAATCAGAGAAAGGGATAAGGCTGCTGCTGTTCAGGCTTTAACGCTTCATCCGCTTGTAAATTCATATTCACTTGCAAAAGAGCTTGTTGATGAATTTATTGAACATAACAGGAATTACAGCGACGGCTGGAAATAAATTTACATAAAGAACAGATTGCTTAAATGATAATTTTATAAAAGTAGGAATTGAATTTATGAAACGATATAAAAAGATAATAATTTCTTTAATGCTTTTCAGTATCTTTTTCTGTATTTGTGCCTGCTCAAAAACAAATGAAAGCAGAAATACAGCGGTGCTGCCTGATTTGATTTCATCCGAATCCGAAATATATGTAATCAACAGAGAAAATATAACGGACAGCGAATATTCCGTTGTATCTTCGCTGCAGGGAATTACTGCTCAAAGCAGTTCAAAAATATATATTGAGGATGGGGGAAACCTTGCTTTTCTTGAAAAATATCTGGATGAAAATAAGGATGTTACAATAAAGAGAATCAGCAGTGTTCAAGAGCTTATAGAAGCTGGTATTGATGATATCAGGGATAAGGGTTTTGTTCTTTTTGAAGAAGGCAACAATCCTACAATAAATATGGCGTTTACAGTTGCAGGAATGGAAGGCTGGCTTGCTGTTCCGCTTTCTCTTAGAAATGAAGCGGAGGCAATGGGGCTTGAAGTCAAGCTGGATCTGACATTAAAGGAAAATGAAGAATACATAACTACGCAGGAAGATATTTTTGAAAAGTATAAAGACAAACTGAATAAGAATTTACTTGTTCATCAATCTCCGGAGCTGATTACGCTTCGTGATTATGCGGCTGCAGCCGGTGCATTTTGCTTTTATACGGATGAAAAAGATAATAAACAGGTTCGCTTTAGACAAAAGGTATTTGAATGGGCAAATGAAAATGCTATTTCTTTCGGATGGAGCAGTGACGAGCTGGGTTATGTAAAACAGGCAAGTAAATGCAGTGTGGTAGTTATTCCCTCAGACCATTGCAGTAATCTGAGCTTACTTTCTTCTTTGAAGCTTAAAGAACCGATTTCCCAGAAGAATAAGGCAGAAGAAATAATTCCGCAGCAGGGAAAGCATTATATTTCGCTTGTTATGAGTGACGGCGATAATGTTCAGTGGTATGAAACCACTGTGCCGTTCAGGGAGCATTATTATGATAGAGTTACTGCAGCAGAACAGTATAAGCTGACATGGACGGCTCCGCCGATGATGTATAAGCTTGCACCTACCGTTCTTCAGTATGTATATGATATGGCAGCCGACAAAGACAGGTTTGTTTGCGGTGTATCGGGTATGGGTTATATTAACCCGACAAAATATTGTAAAAATGCAATGAACAGCTTTGTGAAGGATACAGTTGATGCTATGCAGCAGGCAGATCTGCAGACGATAACGATACTTGACAACAGCAAGAGCAGTTCGAAATTAAGCAAAGCGCTTGAGCCATATGCAGCCGTATCATCAATTAACGGCGGAATAATGCAGATTAATGAAAAATATGAGGCACTCGGCGGTAAAATATTATCTGTTAATAATAAGCCGTTTATAAGTGCAAAAAAATCATTTTGGTTTTCCTCAGAAAATCCGGATGAAACGATTTCAAAGGAATGGATTGAGGCTTTTGCTGCAGAGATAAATGCTTTGCCGAGTGATATTCATTCTGAAGACGGTTACAGCTATATCAATATTCATCCGTGGTCAACTACAATTGAGGATTTGAATTATTTTGTATCATTGCTTGATGAGCATATTGAAATCGTTTATGCTGATGAGCTTGTTGATATGGTTTCAAAAA
>JAIDJS010000213.1 GCA_029052085.1 Eubacterium sp. | reverse complement strand
CGGCAGCGTCATATGTGTATAAGATACAGGAATATGTTATCTTATATATTCTTTGCTAATTAAACATAGCAGAGTAAAATGGTTTAATAAAAATGTTGTTAAAAAGATTTTTGCTTGTATAGTTGTTTTCGTTTGTTTAATTTTTAGCTTTTCATTTGCTGAAAGTAAAACAAAGTGTATAGAAGGAAAGGTTACATCAATTGTCAGAACGGGTAGTATAGGGGATTTCATAGTTAATTATACATTTTGGGTAATTGATGAGAATGGTAATGAGTTTTCTTGTAATACACCAATAATTGCAAGTAGAAGATATATAAAAAAACTAGAAACAATCCATGAAGATGACAAAGTAATAATTTACTATGGCGATAAATTACATTATATCTTAGATATGAATGTAATAAATACAGAAATTGCAGAGGAAAATAGAAACATAGTTGATGATTCCTAGTGTTAAGCAAAACAATAAGGGGAGATTCATTTCTCCCCTTAAACTTTGCAAAAAACGCAAATTTTGTCGAAACAACATCGAAATTGTGAAAAACATTCACAATCTGTGTACGACATACTTTTTCATTGACAATAAATGGAAACGTGATAGCCGGTTTAAAATTTATCTTTCTTCATCTATATGCGTATTTTATAGTTAAAATAAAAGTATCTCAAATGACATGAAAATACCGCTGACCTATACAGGTTCGGCGGTATTTTTGTTATCCTTACTTTTTCTTTCACAATGCGTGTCCGGTTTTTACCGTAGCAGACGGCAGAATGATTTATTGTATATATTTTTGGGAAATCCGAACCATTAGCATCAAACTGTCAGACAGTTCGCTTTTTAACTCCTCAGAATTACACAGCAAAGCTAAGACATACGCCTCAACACAATATGTCAGCTTTTCAAAATCATCCTTATCAAAGTAATAGCCGGCAAACTCTTCCTGTTCGGTGCTGCTAATGACCGTTACTATATATTTCCACGCATCGTCAAATTGTGCTTTATCTGCTTCACTCAGTCTGTCATAAAAGCTTACTTCTCCCGAAATGATATTGTCATAGTAATGCACCAATTCGTGGGTTATGACGGAAAAGAGTATTTCTTCCGTGCATTTTTCGGAATTCAGATAAGTATTTGAAATGCCGATAAAATTTTCTCCCTGCTGGCCGATTATTCCGGCATTTTCATTTTCGCCTTTCAAAATAAAATTCAGGCAGTCAAAGTTTAACATCAGCCCTTTCTTTTTTAAAAGGCTGAAATCTTCATTGGAAAGTTCCGGTGCAGAATTTGCAATAAAAACCGAATTGGCTTTTTCAAAAAGAACATTGAAAATCGGCTCAATTGCCGCATCCATCCAGCATTCCGTAAACTTGCCGAACTGAGATGTCAGTTTTGCATCTATATTCAAAAAATAAAATGTAATCGAATTATCCGATTGGTTAATTGGAATGGTAAAAATATTCATAATTTACTCCTTTATCATTATTGATCCAGCCAATAAGGTTTTCTGCTGAAGCCGATATGGTAAACAATATACTGCATAACAACCTGATGCTCGCCAATATTCAGGATATAAAAATTTTTTTCCTGGCCTATTATTTTTCCTTTGGGTGTGTCGGAAAGACAGCGGTTTAACAGTTTCAGCTGTTTTTTATATTTCTGTTCATCCGGCTGCGTTTCGGGATTGTCATTTCCCAGCACAAGGCGATGCACATAATTCATATCGTAAAGAGAAGCCGCATTTTTCATTTTAAGATGCCTTGGTGGGTTCTGCTGCTTTTACGGATACCGGTGCACTTGCCGTGGCAAGAATATCAAGCATTCGGGAAAGGCCCTCAGGCATTCCGGAATCCGTGGCACTGACTTCAACATGATATTTGGCGGAATTGTCGCTTTTTCTTGTATTGCTTTCGTGGCAGGACACAGAGCCCTTTATTTTAACATTCATATTGAATGGGCCGATTTTTAAGCCGGCGGAAGCGGCTAATTCGCCTTTTTGATCCGAAGTTTTCTCTGAGGAAAATGAGGATTTAACCTCCATATCAAAGGTAATATTTACCTTATCCACCATTAATGTGGGAATTTTAATGATAGATAAAAAAGGTACGTTCATAGTTACTTCCTCTTTGCCGGATACACCCTCGTTTGACGGATCAGATGTACGGGTAAATGAAAATGAAGTAGTTCTTACTTTTCGTATGCCGTTTTCATCAGGTTTTTCAAGACCAACCTCTTCAATAAAGTCTGCCGTAGATGCTGCAAGCATCATCTGCGCATTGCAGGCAGCTTTCAGCGGACCGCCGATTAATGCTGCCATATCCAAGCCGGCAAATTGATCTGCCATTTTGATTAATTCTTCAGCCATTTGTAATTACCTCCGTTTTATTAAATCATAATTTTCAGCATTTCGTCGCTGATACGCATCAATCCCTCGGGTGGCTGCTCCGCAGTGAATTTCAGACTGATATTCGCATAGCTGTCGCTGTTATCATTGCGAATACCGAAACCGCCGGGAATATACCCAAGGTATGATTTCTCAAATAATGAATTTTCATTAGCTGATTTCAAATTTGCTTTTCTCTGATGATTTTCCGAGTAATCTTTTAATTGTATTTTGCCGTATAATTTTACTTTGAAGTCTACCAGCACCTCATTCAGCTTTAATGATGATATAGGCACAAGACAAAGCTTCGGAACAGAAACGCTGTGATATGCTATATTTCCGTTTTCACTTAAATACGGATAATTTATATTGATGCATACAGGATTGTTTTTTTCATCAAAATAATTCTTCAGCATATCCAAGTGCTGCATTTCCGAAAGTTTATTTACCTGAAGAAAGGCCTCCTGAATTGAGCTTATAAGGTCATTAAAATTTTCTCGTTTAGCCATTGTCAACATCCCTCCCTTTTTTGCCCATTGCTATATGGAATTAGCTGCTTTTATTATAAGGGATTGATGGCTTCAGCCATCAATCCTTTTGTTAAGGGATTGATGGCCGTTTGTCAAGAAAAAGTTTATGTAAGAAAAAAACGGGAATATCATTCATTTGTTCTTTTTTATAAGTATGATGCAAGGCAACTTTATTTGCATAGACAACAAAAAAACCTCGTAACCTAAGTTACGAGGTTTGTGGCTCCCCCAGTTGGACTCGAACCAACGACCCTGCGGTTAACAGCCGCATGCTCTACCGACTGAGCTATAGAGGAATGTCTCTCAAGTGCTTTAATATAATAGCAAATATCATTTGCAATGTCAATACATTTTTTTAATTATTTTAATATTTTTTTATCTGCACCTCAAAGTGTAAAATTCAAGGTGCAGATAGGTTAAAATTAATAATGATAACGCTTTTTATTTTTTAATAAAAATGCTGCTGTAACGATAATGGAAAGTGCCTCTGCCGCAACTACGGCAAGCCATATTCCGTTCAGTCCGAAAAGTAACGGCAGCAGAAGAACGGATGCAATCTGAAACAGCAATGTTCTTGAAAACGAAATTGCTGCCGAAACAAATCCGTTTCCAAGAGCCGTAAAAAATGAAGAAGCAAAAATGTTGAATCCTGTTATCAGGAAGGATAAAGAGAATAATTTAAATCCGTTTAGCGTAAGGCGGAACAGCTCTTCATCATAGCCTACAAAAATCTTTGACAAAGGAGAAGCCAGCAAAATAGCCGAAACAGTAAGAATAATTCCGCAGGCAGCAGTTATTACAAGACTTTTCTTTAAAAGACCTTTTAATTCTTTATGATTTTCAGCACCGTAATGATAGCCTATTACAGGTGCACTTCCGATAGAATATCCGAGGAAAATGGCAACAAATATAAAGTTTACATACATGATAACTCCATATGCCGCAATACCATTTTCTCCGGCAAGCTTTATAAGCTGTAAATTATAAAGCATATTAACAAGAGAGGATGAAATCGTTGTCATAAGCTCTGATGAGCCGTTTGTGCAGGTTTTAAGAAGAATTCTTCCGTAAAACCTGCATTTTGTAAGCCTTAAAAGGCTGTTGTTTTTTACAGCAAAATAGATAATCGGGATGGTTCCGCCTATTATCTGACTTACAGCGGTTGCGGCAGCTGCTCCTGCAAGTCCGTATTTTAAAACACCAACAAGAAGATAATCAAGAAAAATATTTGTAAGTCCGGCTCCGATTGTAACAAGCAAACCCAGTGTTGGCTTTTCGGCAGTTACGAAAAAGCTCTGAAACACATTCTGAAGAATGAAAAACGGAAGAGCGCAAAGAAGAATTCTTCCGTAAAGAAGGCAGTAGCCAAGCATATCCTCATCGGCTCCAAGAGCAATTGCAATCGGTTTTAAAAATATTAAGCCGAATATGCTTATTACAATTCCGCCGATTAACGCGGCATAAACAAGCATTGAAAAGTATTCATTTGCTGCTTTTCTTTTGCCCTCTCCAAGTGTTTTTGAAACAACTGCGCTTCCGCCTGTTCCGATCATAAATCCAAGGGCTGCAAGCATCATAAGAAGAGGATAGATAAGATTTAAAGCAGCAAACGGCGTTTTTCCTGCATAATTTGAAACAAAAAAACCATCTACAACGCTGTAAATTGAAGTAAAAATCATCATACAAACAGATGGAATTACAAAACAAATAAGCTTTTTAAAGTTGAAATGATCTGATAATTTAATTCTCATTATTTTCTCCTTTTCTATTAGATGTAAAATTTTGCAAAATCCTGATTAGCTCATAGCAGTCTGAACCTTGGCAGGAAATAAAAAAGGCGCCCGATTATTAACAATAACCGAGCGCACTCGACATCTTTTCAACAACACAGCTGCGGCTGTGCGTTCTCCGATGACCAAATGTTTAATTTTTCTGCCGGATGCAGCAAGACATAGTATATAAGATATAGCTTATTATGTCAATAATTATATGAAAATAAATATAATATATAATCTATTGACAAACAGTTTTAATAAAAGTATTATTACTATAAATAAAAATTAAAGGGCGATAAACAATGACAGAAATTAAACATTCAATGCCTCTATGGGGACCTTATTCAAAAAAATATATGGGAATTTCAAGAATGGTTGAAAATCAGGCAGAAGCGGGTGCAAGATTTGATTTTATTGTACATCCTACTATCTGGAATTCTTCTGTTCCTGTTCCCAATGTTACAATACCAAGCAGCTATCATCTCTGGCACTGCAACGGCGATTATTCCTATTATTCATATCGCTATGAGCTTTTATGGAAGGATATGATTTATGCCGATGTTTCCTTTACAAAAATGGAGGATGAAGCATATCTTATGCGGTGCAGATTTGTAAACAATACGGATTTAAAGCAGAACTGTGTGCTGAATGCGTTTTCTGCTCTTGAATATCCAAGTGTAAAATACTGTCGCGTTTCTTTTCCTGAAAAATGTGTATTTGTAAATGCGCTTGATTATGATGAATTTACATACGCCGTTTCCCGTCCGTGGGATAATCAGAATACAGACGGAATGAAGAAAGGCCAGTTTGCAGATTATCGTTTTTACGGCGGCTTCGGACTTGGTGACAGATGCGAGAATTACCATGTTCCGATTTTAAATTTAAAGCCTTTCGGCTGTGAAAAGGGAGATAAGGTTACATATACGGTATCATCAGAAGTTTTTGAAAATCCGGTTGTTACTGTAAGATACAGAACGGTTGAGGGCAGCAATGCAGAATTTATGCTGAACGGCAAAAGGGTTATTCTGCCTGAAAATGAAGAGCTTGCTCTCATTACGTTTCCTTATGACAGTTCTTCAAAAAAGCTTGTTTTTGAAAGCCTCGGTACAGCAGGCATTGAGCTTGATTTCTTTGCAATAACCGAAAAGGGCGATGCGGATAAAATTTCCGTTTCTATGCAGGAAAGAGGGGTTATTCCTCAGATTGAAGCAGAGGATGCCGGACTTGGAAAAAGAATAAGCCTTACGTATCCCGAAACAGACGAAACATATTATGTGCTTACTCACAATGAGAGAACAAGGCAGAGAACGCTAGACAGCGGTTGTCTTGAAGATGCACTGTCAAACAGACTTTCAAACGGTGATCATACATATGATGAACTTCGCGAAACCTTTTCCGGAAGCTTTAAAAACAAAAAGAGCGATGACGGCTTTTTCCATAATACACTGGTTAAATCTATTTATATAGAGCCGAATTCCGAGCATACGGAATATATGGTTGTTTCAAAGAAAAGGATGAATCCTCTTGCCTTTGCTGAATATGAAAGCATTATAAAAGCTGCTGAACAGGCAGAGGGCATTGCCGAATTTAATGAAGCAGGCAAAAAGTATGATTTATCAACTGAAATTCTGAAAACAACGTTGTTAACAAATGTTGTTTATCCGCTTTATAAGCACGGCGAGAATGTGGTTCATTTTACTCCCGGTAAAAGATGGGATAGTTTTTATACGTGGGACAGCGGTATTATCGGTGTTGGTGTGCTTGAATACAGCATTGAAAAATCACAGTATATTCTTGAAACCTATCTTGCTGATGAGGACAATAAGGATTATGCGTTTCTGCTTCACGGAAGCCTTGTTCCGACCCAGTTCGCACAGTACGGAGAGCTTCTTAAGAAAAGCAGAAACAGAAAACCGCTTTATGCGCTTTATGATAAAATGCTCAGATATTATCAGTATATTGCCGGTATTACTGAGGGCTCAACAACAGGCAAATTCGGCAATAATCTTTTAACAACATATGATTACTGGTATTCCTGTTCGGGTATGGATGATTATCCTGCTCAGGTTTATATGATTGATAAGAAGATGATGCATAAAATCTGCCCCTGTATTTCAACCTCACATATCATTCTTGCGGCCAAGATAATGAAAATGGCTGCTGAGGATATGGGCAAAGCCGGGGATGCTGCGTTTTTTGAAAACGAAATCAACCGCTGTACAAGGGCGCTCAATGATTTGTGCTGGGATGAGGAAGCAGGCTATTATTCATATACTGTTTATGATGACAATAAGAATATAACGGGCTTTCTGCGAAACGAAAACGGTGAAAATATGAATAAGGGAATGGACGGTGTTTATC
>JAIDJS010000212.1 GCA_029052085.1 Eubacterium sp. | reverse complement strand
TCAGCGGAGAAACCGGAGCGGAAAACGGCACACCGTAAGGATTAAGAGCAACGATATTCACACATATAACACAGGTACCCAGCACAATTCCGTAAATACCCGTAAATCCCCCTACAATAATAAATAAAATTCTTAAAACCGATATACTTTCATAAAGCGGATAAATAACATATGAAGCAATTGCTGTTACTGCAATCACAACAAGCATAGGCGTACCTACCAAGCCTGCATTAACAACTGCATCTCCGATAACAAGAGCACCAATAATTGATACCGCATGACCTATCATTTTTGGAAGTCTCAGTCCCGCTTCTCTCATTATTTCATAAAGGACAAGCACAATCAGCGCTTCCTGCATAAGCGTAAACGGAGTTGTAGCCTCTGCCGAAGCAATCGTAAACATAAGCGAGGTAGGAATCAGCTCCTGATGAAAGGTTCCCGTTGCAACATAAAAACCCGGAAGAGCAATAGACATGATAAACGCAAAATATTTAAGCAGTCTGTTAAGTGTTGCATAAAAGGGCAGATCATCATAATCATCAACTGTTGAAAAGGAATCCGTAAACAGATAAGGAACATAAACGGCAAAGGGAGAGCCGTCCATCATAACAGCTACCCTGCCCTCAAGCAGCTTTGAACAGAGGGTATCCGGTCTTTCCGTATTGCCTACAGCAGAAAAATACGAATTGATTTCCGAATCAAGAAAAGAAGAAATTTCTCCGAAATCCTGCAGATTTCTTATCGGAGCCTCCGTTATTCTTTTTTCAACATCAGAAACAAGCGTATCATCTGCAACGCCGCTTATATATGCAATAATAACTGCTGTTTTTGTTTCCTGACCTATCTTAAGCTGCTTTAATTTCAGATTAGGTGTCTTTATTCTCCGGCGTATAATTGCTTTATTATCATTCAGTGTTTCCGTAAAGCATTCCTTTGCTCCCTTAACAGCCGCCTCCGTAGGCGGTTCATCTGTCTGTCTTCTTGAAAAACCCTGAATACCGAGAGAAAGACATTTGGAAACACCGTCTATGAAAACAACGGCAAAACCCGAGGAGAGAAAAAAATGAACATCCTCAAAGGTTGTAACCTCACTTAATTCAAGAGAATTTACAACAGACAGCTTTAAGGTTTCAAAAAGCTCTGCATTCGTTTTATCATCGCCGGTATAATTCAATATCGGATTCATAATCATATGCGAAAGCTGCAGAGAATCAACCATTCCGTCAAGCACACATACAATACAGTCGACCCCGTTAACCTTACATTCACGAAGAAGAAAATCAGAACAATCCAGAAAATCTGCTTCCAGCTTGTTTTTGTTATCTATAACAGAAGAATAAATATCCATATTCTCACCCAAAAACCTTCAATTAATAGTTTTATTTTTTCAATAATTACAGCATTTATGCACAAAATATTTAAAACGAATTTATAAAACTAAAACAGAAAGGATTTTGAAAAGTTGAGTATAACATTAATCAGAGCAGTTATCATTTATATAACCGTAATCATTTCCATGCGTATCATGGGAAAACGGCAGATTGGAGAATTAAAACCCCACGAGCTTGTTATTACAGTTCTTGTTTCCCAGGTTGCAAGCATACCGCTTGAGGACAACAGCATGCCGCTTGCGAATATGTTTGTTCCGATATTAATATTTGTTTCATTTGAAATTATCGTTTCCGTTATTTCAATGAAAAGCCTTAATTTCAGAAATCTGATTCAGGGCAGACCTATGTTTGTTATAAAAGACGGAAAGGTTAATGAAAAACAGATGAAACGCCTTAGATTTACAATGGATGATCTTATTGATGCAATAAGACAAAAGGATGTTTTTGATATTTCTACCGTTCAGGATGCCGTAATTGAAACAAACGGCAGTATTTCCGTTTTGCAGAAGGCAGAGGAAGCACCTGTTACACCAAAGCAGCTTAAGCTTTCCGTTGACGAAAATTCAACACCGATTGCAGTTGTTATAGACGGCAAGCCGGTTACCGAATATTTCAGCACGGAAAAGGTTAAAAACAGCAAAATAGAGCTTATTGTTAACAATGAAAAAAAAGATATAAAAGATATAATGCTTCTTACCATTGACGAAAGCGGAAACACTTATTTAATACCGAAAAGAGGTAACTGATATGAAAAGATTATGGTTTGCGGGAGTCTTTCTGATTGCAGCACTTTTGGCTTGCTCATATGAGCAATATATGGTAAAATATACCTATAGTGAAATTAACGAAATTATAGACAGTGCATTGGATGAAGATAATCCATCACAAAAGGCGGAATACTGCAATGAGATATCCGAAAAATGGGATAAACGTGTTAAAACATTAACTCTGTTTACGGACCATTCCATTACCCAGAGCGCCGATGTTTCTTTCGGAACTCTGAAATCACTTGCGGAAAATGACATTGAAAATATAGACGAAACCCTTATTGAAACAAAAAGCGAGCTTCAGCAGATATATGACAGTTCAAGAATAAATTTTTCAAATATATTTTAAGGGGTAAAAAAATCATGAACAACGAAAAACCTTTCGGCTGGAAAGACAAAATCGGCTATGGTCTCGGCGACTTTGGCTGCAATATGAGTTTCGCCTTTATCAACTCATATATGATGCTGTTTTTCGTAACCTGCCTTGGAATTGATCCGACGCACTATGCAATCATTATAATGATTGCAAAAGTATGGGATGCAATCAATGATCCCATAATCGGCGCATTGTGCGATGCCTCAAAACCAAAGGGCAGCAGCAAATTCAAACCATGGATACAATGGGGCTGTATTCCGCTGCTTATTTCAAGCATAGTTATGTTTATTTATATTCCGAATGCTCCCTATGCTGCCAAAATCGCACTCTGTCTTGTAACATATCTTATCTGGAGCGTTGCATACACAAGCGTGAATGTACCATACGGCTCTATGCAGTCTGTTATAACAAGAGATGATCTTCAGAGAACAGAGCTTTCAAATGCACGTTCAATCGGTGCGCTTATCGCCCAACTGCCGGTTATGGTTATTCTTCCGCTGATTATTTATGATGAAAACAATCAGCCAAAGGGCAGCATGTTTATCTACATTGTTGCTGTTATGGGAATTATCGGCGTTACGGCTTTTCTGCTTATGTGCAGAATGACTACGGAAAGAATTCAGCCGACAGTTAATAAAGCGCAGAAATTCAACTATTTTAAAACACTGGGAAGCTTTTTTACAAACAGACCTATAATGGTGCTTACCATTTCAACCATTTCATATATTGCACTTATTATGACGGTAACCTCTTCAATGCAATATATTTTTATGTATTATTTCAAAAATTCAAATCTGATTTCCGTTGCAACAGTTATTGCAGGCGCACCAATGGTTGTTGCCATTATTCTTGTTAAACCGCTTGTTAAAAAATTTTCAAAAAAGGCGCTCTGCACCTATCCCTTCCTTGCAGGAATTATTGCAACAGGAATTATAACCTTTGTTAAATTTACAAACCCGTATATCTGGCTTGTTTTTGTTGCAATAGCAGTGCTTTCAGCCGGGCTGTATATGGTTCTGATCTGGGCAATGGTAGCAGACAGTATTGATTATCAGGAAAGGAAAACAGGAAGGCGCGAAGAAGGCTCCATTTACGCAACCTACAGCTTATTCAGAAAGCTTGCGCAGGGTATCGGAAGCTCTGCTGTTTCCCTTGCAATAGGATGGACGGGATATGAATCGTCACTCGGCGCAAATCAGGCAGCAGGAGTTGCAGATAAAATCTATTTTGTAACAGGGCTTCTGCCGTTTTTCGGAACAATAATCTGCTTTGTTTCTATGCTTTTTTATAATATAGACGAAAAAAAATCAAATACGGAGGATTAAATCTATGCGAGAAATTCAATCAATAAATAACGGATGGGCATTTCATAAAGGAGACACAAGGCACCATAAAATACCTAAAAAGGTAAAAAAAGGCTGGGAAAGCGTTAATCTTCCTCACACCTGGAACGCAATGGACGGTCAGGACGGAGGCTTTGATTATTTCAGAAGCCCTTGCTGGTATTTCAAGGAGCTTGAAATCATACCGAAGGACAACGAGGAAATTTATCTTGAAATCCCTGCCGCCTCACTTTCAGCTGAGGTTTACATCAACGGACAACTCGCATGCACGCACAAGGGTGGATTTTCTATCTTCCGTGTTCATTTAACACCATATATCAATCCGAAAAAAACAACAAAAATCGCCATATGCACAGACAACAGCGAATCAAAGGAAAGCTATCCGCAGACTGCTGATTTTACATTTTTCGGCGGACTTTACAGAGGTGTTAATTTAATCACTGTAAACCATGCGCATTTCGATCTTGAATATGAAGGAGGCTGCGGTGTTTGCGTAACACCTAAGCTGAATACCGACGGCAGTGCCGATATAAGCATTGAGTCCTTTGTTAAAAATGCTGATGGCTGCAGAATCCAGTACAGAATCGAAAATACCGTTATCGACGGAGAAAAGGCTTCACTGCATATAGATAATCCGCATTTATGGAACGGAAGAATTGATCCATATCTTTACACATTGGATGCGCAGATTGTTAAAAACAATATTGTTATTGACAATGTTTCGGTTAAATTCGGTATAAGAAGCTTTCATATTGATGCGGAAAAAGGCTTTTTCCTAAACGGAAAGCCATATCCGCTTCACGGCGTTTCCCGCCATCAGGACAGAAAGGATATGGGCTGGGCAATAACAGAGAAAGAGCATAAGGAGGATATGGAGCTTATTGCCGAGGTTGGTGCAAACACAATCCGCCTTGCTCATTATCAGCACAGCCAGTACTTTTATGACTTATGCGATGAATACGGTATGATTGTATGGGCGGAAATTCCGTTTATATCAGCATTTCTTAAAACACCCGAGGCAAGAGAAAATACGCTTTCTCAGATGAAGGAGCTTATTATTCAGAACTACAATCACCCGTCTATCATATGCTGGGGCATTGCCAATGAAATAACAATCGGCGGAGAAGACCCCGATTTGATTGAAAACCTTAACGCACTGAACGATTTATGCCACAGCCTTGACAGCACAAGACCGACAACAATGGCTCAGCTTACCATGGTTGAAATGGACAGTCCGTTAAACAAAATCACAGATATTTTATCCTACAATCATTATTTCGGCTGGTATATGGGCAATGTTAACGATAACGGGCCCTGGCTTGATAAATTCCACGAATTGAACCCCGAAATCTGCCTTGGTGTTTCCGAATACGGATGCGAAGGCATCTTGAAATACCATAACGATAATCCGCAGATGCAGGACTATTCAGAGGAATATCAGGCATATTACCACGAAAAAATGCTTGAAACCTTTTCAACACGTCCGTATTTATGGTCCACCCACGTATGG
>JAIDJS010000211.1 GCA_029052085.1 Eubacterium sp. | reverse complement strand
CCCCCGAAAAATCCGATTGCACATCGAATAACCGTTGCGTTTCCGGAATAAAAAAGATACTTGCCAGTTATTACACCATTGCCGTAGCCCATTGCTTTCAGAACACCAATCTGCGTGCGTTCCTCATCCACCATTCGTGTCATAGTTGTAATGCAGACGAGCATAGCAATCAGTATGAAGAAAACAGGCAGGATATTTGCAATTCCGCTGATAATTGATGTATCGCCTTCAAAACTTAAGTATCCCAGATTTTCTTCTCTTGTTAAAATATAGGTCGTAGGATCTTCAAAATCCATCTGTTTGCGAAGTTCCTCTTCAAGCTCTTCCGTACTGATACCATACACAGCTGCAAGAAGAGATAAATCATCCTTGCTGACACCAAGGGTATCATAAGCACGATTTTCTATTGCAGTTTCAAAAAGCTCTGAAATATGACCCTTTTGCTGACTGATCAGCTTTTTGTAATCACTGCTGTAGGCAGGGGCATTTTCCGAAAGCGTTACATAAAGTTCGGTATAATACTCCCCTGTAAAGTTTTCGGGAGAAATATAAACAAAGCCCGTAAGTGTTCCGCTGCCTATATTTGCTGTTCCTCTGTTATTTCCAAGATAAAGCGGAGAGCTTGCTGTTCCCGTAATTGTATATACAGTTGTTTTAACCGTATCAAAAAGATCCTTGCTGTTTTCGCTTGAAAGCTCTATTGTTTTGCCGATACAGTCCTTATCAAAAACTCTTGCATCAACAAGACATTCGTTTTCAGCGGCAGGCATTTCTCCTGCAACCAACGCCGGATTATTGATATATTTCGGCATAGCAATAAGCTTGTATGCAGCTGTTTTTTCATTGAACTTAAGCAACGCATCCACACTTTTGCCACCCTCTGCAAGGCTGACAGAAGAATCACCCTGAAAGGTTTTAACATCATTATCGGTAAAGCCTATTGTTGAAAGCAATCTGAAATCAAAGAAATTCTGTTTGACAAGATAATCATTGCAGGTTTCTGCCATTGCTGATTTTGTTATTTTAAGCCCCGAGAAAAATCCAACACTGAGCGTAACAATCAGCAGAATGGCAAGAAATCTTCCAAAAGAGGATCTGATGCTTCGCCTTGTTAGTTTAAAAATTGAAAAATTCATCGGCATCACCACTCTATTTCTTCAATCGGAATAATTTTGCTGTTTTTCCTGTTTGATTCAATTTTACCGCTTTTAATGCGGATAATTCTGTCTGCCATCGGGGCAATTGCCTGATTATGAGTAATAATAACAACGGTTGTACCCTGCTTTCGGCTTAAATCGTAAAGCATTTTAAGAACGGTTTTTCCCGTTATATAGTCAAGAGCACCTGTCGGCTCATCGCACAAAAGCATTTTCGGATTTTTGGCAAGCGCTCTTGCAATGGCAACTCGCTGCTGTTCACCGCCCGAAAGTTCAGCAGGAAACTTATCTGCATGTGCTGTAAGATCAACCATTTCCAGTGCATCCTTTGCAGGAATCGGATCCTTGCAAAGCTGAGCTGCTATTTCAACATTTTCAATAGCAGTAAGGTTTGGTATTAAATTGTAAAACTGAAAAACAAATCCAACATTGTATCGGCGGTATTCAATAAGCTCTTTCTTCTTTAGTGAAGAAACCTCTGTTCCGTTAAATCTGATTTTTCCGCCCGAAACCGTGTCCATTCCGCCAAGAAGATTAAGAAGCGTTGTTTTACCTGCACCGGATTCACCGAGAATCACGCAGAATTCGCCCTTGTTTATCTCAAAGCTTGCATCTGAAAGAGCATAGGTTTTTGCATTTCCGCTGCCGTAGCTTTTTGAAACGCCCTGAAATTGAATATAAGATTTAGAAGCCATAGTTTTATAC
>JAIDJS010000210.1 GCA_029052085.1 Eubacterium sp. | reverse complement strand
TAATTATGCAGAATATTAATGAGATTAAAGATCAGATTTGCGATGTCTGCCATAAAATGTGGCAGCTTGGCTGGGTTGCTGCAAATGACGGCAATGTAAGTGTTAAGCTTGAAGACGGAACAATTCTTGCAACACCAACCGGTATGAGCAAATCCTTTATCACGCCGGATAAGCTTGTTTTATTAAACAGCAAGGGCGAGGTGCTTGAAGCTGCCGAGGGGCTTCGTCCGTCAAGTGAAATCAAGATGCACCTTCGCTGTTATGATAAAAGAGAGGATGTAAAAAGTGTTATTCACGCTCATCCGCCGGGAGCTACAGGCTTTGCAGTAGCACATAAGGCAATGGATATGTACAATATGATTGAAGATGTTGCCGTTATCGGCGCTGTTCCGCTTACGCCTTACGGAACTCCGTCAACAATTGAGGTTCCGAATGCAATTGAGCCTTATCTTGAGGAGCATGATGTTATGCTTCTTGAAAACCACGGTGCTCTTGCAGTGGGCAGTGATGTTATAACTGCGTTTTACAGAATGGAAAGCCTTGAGCTTTGGGCAAAGATTACAATTAATGCTGTTATTCTCGGCGGAAGCCACGATATTAGCCGAGAGAATATTCAAAAGCTGATTGACCTCAGAGGATACTATCAGGTTACGGGCAGGCACCCCGGCTATAAGCTTTTCAATGAAGAAGATGAAATGCTTCATAAAAAGGACTAAGGAGGAGAAAGGTTATGCTTAAAGGAATTTCTCCTGTTTTATCTCCCGAATTATTGAAAGCTCTTGCCGAAATGGGGCATAGTGACAGATTGGTTATTGCAGACGGCAATTTCCCTGCCGAAAGTATTGGCAGAAATTCTATTGTTATCCGGGCAGACGGTCACGGTGTGCCTGAAATTCTTGATGCTGTTTTGGCGCTTCTTCCGCTTGACAGCTATGTTGAAAAGCCTGTTTCCTTAATGGCAGTTATGGAAGGTGATACCTGCGGTACGCCGTCTATCTGGAATACATATAAGGAAATTATTAAAAAATATGAACCGGAGAATAATGGTATTCAGATGGTTGATCGTTTTGATTTTTATGAGCAGGCCAAGGATGCTTACCTTATTATTGCAACAGGCGAAACGGCTATTTATGCAAATATTATGCTTCAAAAGGGTGTTGTTGTATGAATAAAACAGTTGTAGCCTTTGATTTCGGTGCTTCCAGCGGCAGAGCGATAAAGGCAGAATATAATAACGGAAGCCTCAGCTATGAAGAAATTCATAGATTTGATAATGTTCCTGTTTATGAAAATGGTATGATGTGCCACGATTTTAAAATGATTTGTGATGAAATTGATAAGGCACTTCAGAAAGCTGGCAGGCCGGACAGCCTTGCCTTTGATACCTGGGGCGTTGATTACGGGCTTCTTGATGAAAACGGAAAACTGATAAAATCTCCCGTGCATTATCGTGATACAAGAACGGAAAATGCTCCTGAAAAAGTGTTTGAAAAAATATCTCCCGCAGAGCTTTACGCAGAAACGGGAAATCAGATTATGCCTATAAATACGCTGTTTCAGCTAAGTTGTGAAGAAAAAAGCAGTGCAAAAAGGCTTCTTTTTATGCCGGATTTATTTGCGTATTATCTTTGCGGAAACGCTGTTTGCGAAAAAACGATTGCTTCAACCTCTCAAATGCTTAACTTAAGCACGGGGAAATGGAGTCAGGCAGTTTGCAAAAAATGCGGTATAGATACAGATATTTTTGCGCCTCTGTGCAGCAGTGCTTCTGTTATTGGAGAAAAAGACGGCATTAAGGTAATTGCGGCAGCAGGTCATGATACACAGTGTGCAATTGCTGCAATGCCTTGCGAAAAGGGCAGTACCCCTGCGTTTTTATCCTGCGGAACGTGGTCTTTGATTGGGTGTGAGCTTGATAGTCCTATTCTTACGGAAAAGAGCAGAAACGATGAACTGTCAAATGAGCTTGGCGCAAACGGAAAAATAAATTATCTTAAAAATATAAGCGGCTTATGGCTTATTCAGGAAACACGAAGGGCGCTTAAACGAGCAGGCCTTGATTATTCCTATAATGATTTGGAAATGCTTGCAAGAGAAGAAAAGCCATTTGCATGCTTTATTGATCCCGATGATCCGTTATTTGCCACGGAGGGAGACCTGCCGCAGAGAATAAAGGATTACTGCGTGAAAACAAATCAAACAGTTCCTGAAACAACAGGCATGGTTATCCGCTGTATTTACGAAAGCCTTGCTATGAAATATCGTTATGCTATAGAGCAGATCAGTGAAAATACAGGCAAGAGCTTTGATGTTCTTCATCTTCTCGGCGGAGGAACGAAAGACAGCTTCCTTTGCCAGATGACAGCAGACAGCCTTGGCTTTGATGTTGTTGCAGGTCCGACAGAAGCAACAGCAATCGGAAATATTATGCTTCAGCTGATTGCTCTTGGGGAAATAGAGAGTATTGA
>JAIDJS010000021.1 GCA_029052085.1 Eubacterium sp. | reverse complement strand
ATATTATATAAATCCTTAATTATTTTGCCATTTCCGCTCTTGCCTCTTTAATTCGCTGAACAAAAAGCTTTCCTGTTTCCGTTATTTTATCATAATCGCCTGTTTTAGCACCTGCAATCAGCGATGAACCTGCACCGCAGGCGATAGCGCCTGCCTTTATCCAGTCCTTAACATTATCCACATCCACACCGCCGGACGGCATCATAACTGCATTCGGAATAGGACCGTGAATATCCTTGATAAATGCAGGACCGGCAATATCGCCTGGAAAAACCTTAAGAACATCGGCGCCGCATTCCATAGCAGCAACTGCTTCTGTTGGTGTATAAATTCCCGGCATAGACGGAACTCCGTAACGATTACAGCATTTAACTGTTTCAGGATCAAAATAAGGAGCAACAATATATTCAGCCCCGGCAAGAATAGCAATTCGTGCTGTTGCAGCATCCATAACCGTACCTGCACCGATAATAATTTCTCCGCTGTTGTATTTTGCTTTCATTGCTTCAATAAGCTTATCTGCATGCGGAACAGTAAAGGTAAGCTCTATAGCAGCCACACCGCCTGCTATACACGCATCGGTAATCTTTTCGGCCTGTTCAATTGAGGTTGCACGAACAACCGCAACGATGCCAACCTCCTGAATCTTTGCAAGTGTTTCAATTTTATTAGCCATAACGATTCTCTCCTATTTATTATATATATGATTATAATTATACTGATGAGCAGATTATCTTTGAACGCGTGCAGAAGCACCGTTTACCTTTGCTTCAACTTCCTTTAACGAAGCCATTGAGGTATCGCCCGGTGTTGTCATAGCAAGAGCACCATGAACAACGCCGTAATTCACTGCCTTCTGCGCATCCTCATATTTCATAAGACCATAAATAAGGCCTGATGCAAAGCTGTCCCCGCCGCCAACTCTGTCAAGGATTTCAAGACCGGGGAATTCAATAGAATTATAAACCTTGCCGTCAGCATAGCAGATGGCTTTCCAATCATTTACAGTAGCGGTCTTTACAGTACGAAGTGTTGTAGCAATAACCTTGAAATTCGGATATGCCTTGCAGACCTCGCCAAGCATCTTAACATAGCCATCCATATTAAGCTCTTTAAGCTCCGCATCATTTCCCTCAATTTCAAAGCCAAGGCATGCTGTAAAGTCCTCTTCGTTACCTATCATAACATCAATATATTTTGCAAGCTCCTTATTAACAGCCTGCGCCTTTGCCTGACCGCCGATATCATTCCAGAGTGACGGTCTGTAATTTAAATCATATGATACAATTGTGCCGTATTTTTTTGCAGTCTTAACTGCCTCAATGGCAACCTCGGCAGAGTTTTCTGAAAGAGCAGCAAATATACCGCCTGTATGAAGCCAGCGAACACCAATCGTTCCGAAAATATAATCCCAGTCTATATCGCCGGGCTTAATCTGGCTTATAGCTGTATTTCCTCTGTCTGACGTACTTACAGCGCCTCTGATTCCAAAGCCGCGTTCAACAAAATTAAGTCCGTTTCTTGTTGTTCTTCCGATACCGTCATACTTAACCCATTTAATAAGAGAAGTATCCACACCGCCCTGAAGAATCAAATCTTCAAGAAGATAGCCGATTTCATTTTCAGCAAAGGCAGTAACAACAGCTGTTTTCATACCGAAGCAACGGCGAAGTCCGCGGGCAACATTGTATTCTCCGCCGCCTTCCCATGCTTTAAATGTGCGAGAGGTTTTAATTCTTCCTTCGCCCGGATCAAGGCGAAGCATAATTTCGCCAAGTGAAATTTCATCAAATGCACATTCCTCTTTAGGTCTTAAATTCAAATTCATTTTTTGTCCTCCGAATACTAAAAATTAAAATATTTCATTGCGTTATTATAGGATATACCGCAAACAATTTCCTTTAAAAGCTCTTCGTCATCGGCATACCAGCCATCCTCTACCCATCTGCCTATAAGACGGCACATAATGCGGCGGAAATAATCATGCCTGCCATAAGACGTAAAGGAGCGTGAATCTGTTTCCATTCCGATAAACTTACCAAGAATTCCAAGATTTCCCAGTGCCTTCATCTGCTCAGTCATACCGTCCATGGTGTCAAGAAACCACCACGCAGGGCCAAACTGGATTTTGGATTCAGCCTCAGTTCCCTGAAAATTCCCAAGCATTGTTGCAAGAACAATATTATCCTTATTATTAAGATTGAATAAAATGGTTTTAGGCAGCCTGCCTTTAACATTAAGTGCATCAAGAAAACGGCTTAATGGATACGCAATACAATCATCACCAACAGAATCAAAGCCTATATCAGCGCCCTTTTTATTGAACATAGCGGTATTATTATTCCGCATTGCACCGATATGTATTTCCATAGCCCAGCCAAGATTATAATATTTCTCGCCGAGAGCAAGAAGCACCTTTGTTTTATAAGCATCCGTTTCTTCTCTTGAAACACACTGCCCGTTTATTGCCTTTTGAAAAGCAGCTTCAACTGCAGCATCAGAAGCCGGCGAAAACGGAACATAATCAAAGGAATGATCCGATACACGGCAGCCGATTTCATCAAAATAATCTGCTCTTTTTTCAAGTGCAGCAATAACATCATCAACGGAATTGATTTTTATATTCGAAGCCTTTTCAAGCTCCTTCATATAATTCCCGAAACCATCCGAATTTATATTAAGCGCCTTTTCAGGACGGAATGTCGGAAGCACGCTGCAGTCAAAATCATCAGCTTCCTTTAAAAGCTTATGATATTTTAAATCATCGGCAGGATCATCTGTTGTGCATACAACCTTAACATTTGACTTCATAATAAGGCTCTGAGGACGAAAATCCCCGTCTGCAATTGCTTTGTTTGCACGCTCATATATCTCATCCGCTGTTTTTGCAGAAAGAGGCGTATTTATTCCAAAATACTTCTGAAGCTCAATATGCGCCCAATGATATAAAGGATTTCCGATTGCATACTGAAGCGTATAAGCAAATTTTTCAAACTGCTCTTTGCCTGTTATTCCGCCTGTGCAATAATCTTCACTTATGCCGCAGGAACGCATTGCTCTCCATTTATAATGATCGCCCTTAAGCCATAATTCAGAAATATCCTTTGGAGATTTATTTTCATAAATTTCCTTTGGGCTTAAATGACAGTGATAATCACATATAGGTAAATTTTCACAATAATCGTGAAAAAGCCTTTTTGCCGTTTCGGTATCAAGCAAAAAATCCTTGTTCATAAAATTATTCATTTTGAAAACTCCTTAAATTTCTACAGATATATTATATACTTACCATTTGTCAAATTCAAGCGACTGTACATAATAAAATTAAATTTTATTGATTATTAATATTTTTACTGATATAATC
>JAIDJS010000209.1 GCA_029052085.1 Eubacterium sp. | reverse complement strand
CAATTGCAACGCCTGTTTTGAAATCTGCATCATCTGTATCAAGAAGAGCCTCAACAGCAGGAATTGCATTGATAAGCGCAACACCGCCGCCTGCAACGATACCCTCTTCAACGGCAGCCTTGGTTGCCGCAAGAGCATCCTCAATGCGAAGCTTCTTTTCTTTCATTTCTGTTTCAGTAGCGGCACCAACCTTGATAACTGCAACACCGCCTGCCATTTTAGCAAGACGCTCATGAAGCTTTTCTTTATCAAATTCCGATGTGCTTGCTTCAATAGCTGTTTTAATCTGACCTACACGAGCCTTGATCTCATCACTTGAGCCTGCACCGTCAACAATAATTGTATTTTCCTTTGTTACCTTAACCTGACGAGCCTTACCAAGCATTGCCATTGTTGCATCCTTAAGGTCTATACCGAGGTCTGATGTAATAACCTGACCGCCTGTAAGAACGGCGATATCCTGAAGCATATCCTTTCTTCTGTCGCCAAAGCCGGGAGCCTTAACGCAAACGCAGGTAAATGTTCCGCGAAGCTTATTGAGAAGAATGGTCTGAAGTGCTTCGCCCTCAACATCCTCAGCAACAATTACAAGCTTCTGACCGCTCTTGAGAACAGATTCAAGAAGCGGAAGAATATCCTGAACAGTTGAGATTTTCTTATCTGTAATCAGAAGAAGCGCATCATCGATAACAGCTTCCATTTTATCGGTATCCGTTACCATATACGGGCTGATATAACCGCGGTCAAACTGCATACCCTCTACTACTTCACAAACCGTATCAGCAGTTTTGGATTCTTCAATAGTAATAACGCCGTCAGCGGAAACCTTATCCATTGCATCAGCGATAAGAGAGCCAACATATTCATCAGCAGCAGAAACTGTTGCTACACGCGCAATATCATCATTGCCCTTAACCTGCTGAGAAGAAGCCTTAACTGCATCAACTGCTGCATCAACTGCTGCCTTGATACCGTTTTTAACAACCATTGGGTTGGCACCTGCGGCAACATTTTTCATTCCCTCTCTTACAAGAGCCTGTGCAAGAAGAGTAGCTGTTGTTGTACCATCGCCTGCATCATCATTTGTTTTTGAGGAAACCTCTTTAACAAGCTGAGCACCCATATTTTCAAATGGATTATCAAGCTCAATTTCCTTTGCAATCGTAACACCGTCATTTGTAATGAGCGGAGCACCGTATTTTTTATCAAGAACTACATTTCTGCCTTTTGGACCAAGTGTAATTTTAACGGTATCAGCTAACTTATCAATACCGCTCTGAAGAGCCTTGCGAGCCTCTTCGCCGTAAATAATATCCTTTGCCATAATTCAAATCCTCCTATTATTCAATAACTGCAAGAATGTCTTTAACAGAAGCAATTGTGTATTCCACACCGTCAACCTTGACCTCTGTTCCGCTGTACTTCGTGATAATAACCTTATCTCCGACATTAACGGACATTGGATTTTCCTCTGTTCCCGGGCCTACTGCCTCTACATTCATAAATTCAGGCTTTTCCTGCGCTGACGCTGCAATAAAAAGACCTGACGCTGTTGTTTCCTCTGCTTCTGCGTGACTAAGCAATACTTTGTCTGCAAGTGGTTTGATAGTCATAAGATTCACCTCTATAAAAAATAAATATTTTCGTTTTTAGCACTCTTTGCTCTCGAGTGCTAATATCTATTTTAGCAAGATTTTTCCATTTGTCAATAGTGTTAACAATTTTTTCAAAAAATATGTTATAAAGATGCTATTCATCACGACTTTGATTGCTGAAACCATCATCGAACTTTCCAAAAAATTCATCCGAATCTATATATCCATAACGCTCATCGTCCGCAGATTCAGTATCATAAGCGCCTTCCGCCTCAAGCATTTCCCTTGCAGCCTCAAGCTGCTTTTTACTCGGCAGTCTTGGTCCTCGTTTAATCATACCTAAAACTATCAGCACTACACCGACCGCCGCAAAAACAGCTGCAATTCCAATTCCTAATTTAAAATCGTTCTTTTCTTTCTGACAGTAATCTTCAAACTGGCTTGCATCATCAAAGCAATATGTAAGGCTCAAGCCCGAATCAACGGCATTATCAAAATACTCTTCGCAGTAACCGACATAATCCTTATAATAGCCATAAACATCCTCATTAAGATTTGATACAGGCTCTGCCTTTGCACAAAATGTAATATATTGTACCTCATCACTTTTACTGTACTTACGCATAGTTTCGCAAAACTCGCCGTAATTTTCATTCAGAGATATGGAAGCGAGGAGACCCTCATCAGTATTTTTATCATCACAATACGCTATAACAAAATGATAGTCAGTAGGCATATCTTCATATCTAGTTGTTGCATAATTACCTATTACCACAGCATTTTCATATTGATAAATGTCTCCGCTAACTATTCTTTCATTAGGACTGGCATTAGAATAAACATTTAATTGAACGCCTTTATCATAACTATTAAACGAAGTTATTCCAACAACAATAGCTACCACAATGGAAAATAAGCCAATCATGATTAAAAAATTTATTCTATCATTTTTTGTTTGTGAAGCTCTATAAACTACAGGTATATTCATTGTTTCTCCTTATCTTTCAACATCACTTTTACAAATATGAAAAATAAGCCTGCACAAATAATTATGTTCAGGCTATTATAATTATTCAATTATGCAAACTGCATGAGCGGCTATTCCCTGCTTGCTTCCGGTAAAGCCCAATCCCTCTTCCGTTGTTGCTTTAACAGAAATGCAATCCACATCGCAGTTGCAGGCTTTTGCGATATTCTTTCTCATTTCATCAATAAAAGGCGCCATTTTGGGAGCCTGTGCAATAACCGTTGCATCTATATTGCCTATCTTATATCCCTTTAATTTAACAGCTTCAACCGTTTTTGAAAGAAGAACAAGGCTGTCTGCATTTTTGTAGGTTTCATCCGTATCGGGAAAAAGATGACCGATATCGCCCATTGCAGCTGCACCAAGCAAAGCATCTGCAATTGCGTGAAGCAGAACATCTGCATCTGAATGGCCGAGAGGCCCCATTTCATACGGAATATCCACTCCGCCGATGATGCACTTTCTGTTATCGGCAAACTTATGAACATCATATCCATGCCCGATTCTCATTATAATTCGCCCCTCTTTTTCAAAATGTTTTCTGCAAGCGGAATATCACTTTGCGTCGTTATCTTAATATTATCATAATCTCCGAGAACAGCATAAACCTTTTCGCCAAGCTTTTCAACAAGCTGGCAATCATCCGTATAATCCTTATTATCTTTAACAGCCTTTGCAAGTGCCTTTTTATAAAGATCAAATCTAAATATCTGCGGTGTCTGAATGGAAACAAGATTTTTTCTGTCAGGTGTTCCGACTATTGATAAATCTTCATCTACAATTTTAAGGGTGTCCTTAACCGCAACACCTGTTGCAGCAGCATTGTATATCTGCGCTTTATCAAGCGTATTGATGATGGCTTTTTGCGTTACAAGCGGTCTTGCACCATCGTGAATAAGAATATAATCACATTGATCAATGGTTTCAACCGCATTGATAACGCTTCGCTGACGGGTATTTCCGCCGATAACAAAGGTTATTTCATCATCCGTAAGAATTTCAGAAAATGCTTCAACATCACATTCACGGCAGACAACGATGATTTCATCAATTTCGGGCAATTCCGAAAACGCTTCAACGCTTCTTTCAACAACTGTTTTTCCGCCGATTTCAAGAAGCATTTTGCTTTTATCCATTTCCATTCTTGTGCCGTTCCCTGCGGCAAGAATCACTGCTATATTATACAATTCTTTTTATCCTTTCAAGCTCCGCGGCATTGGGAGTTACAAATTCTGTTTTATAATCCGCATAAATAACCATACCCGGCTTTGCGCCTGATGGCTTTTTAACATTTTTAATGATAGTATAATCAACAGGAACATTGGATGAATTGCCGGCTTTGCTGTTTTTGGCAGCAAGCATGGCTGCTTCTCTTATAACCTTATCCGTAAACTCTCTTCCATCGTTCTGCACTACAACGTGAGAGCCGGGAATCTCCTTTGTGTGGAACCACAAATCATAGTTTTTAGAGGTTTTAAGCGTAAGCCTGTCATTCATCAGATTGTTTCTGCCGACTAAGATTTTAAAGCCCTCTTCGCTTTCAAATTCCATAGGCTTAAGTGCTTTTGCGTTTTTTGACTTTTTATCATTCTTATACTTAAGATAGCCTGTTTCGGCAAGCTCATTTCTGATTTCTGTTATCTCACTGTCTGTTTCAGCTCTTGAGAGGCTGTCTATAACCGTTTCAAGATATTCAGCTTCTTTCTTAGCATCCTCAATAAAATCATTCAGCTTTGTTTCGGCAATCTGCTTCTTTCTGTATTCCTTATAATACTTCTGTGCATTCTGTGACGGAGAAAGCGTTACATCAGCCGGAACTCGGATGATATTGCAATTGTCATAATAATTTTCCAAATCATAATAAGGAGCACCTTTTTCAAGGTTATACTGATTGGTAGAAAGCAGATCTCCGAATATCCTGTATTTATCCTTATCTCTGCAGTCGGCAAGTTCTTTTTCTCGGTTAACCGCTTTTCTTACTGCTCTTTCCTGAAGACTCTGAAGCTTTTTGAACAAGTCACCCGAACGCTGACGAATTCTGTCTGCCCGAACCTTTTCATAATAAAAGAAATCAAGAAGTGCGGAAAAGGTTTCAAATTCTTTTAATTCCACAAGGCTTCCATATTGGGTAATTGGCATAAAAGCAAAATCCATCGGTGTTTCATGGATTACTGCAACAGGAATGGGTTTTTGGGTATATTCCTTGATTCTTTCAATCGTAACGCCGTTTTCATATTCTCTGCACACAATCGGAGAAACACCCATTACCGCATCCTGAAACGCATTTGACGGCGTTTTATTACTTTCATATATTCTTTCTTTAATCCGTTCAATATCATCCTTTAAAAGATTAAGCTTGCTTTGCGGCGGCGGAGAAACATACACCTCTCCGGGCATTAAACATCTTACCTGAGATTTGTTTTCATCTATCCTTTTCAGTGCGTCAATTATTCTGCCGTTTTCATTAAGAAGAATAACATTGCTGTATCTCCCCATAATTTCAACAACGAGGGTTAACTGAACCAAATCGCCAAGCTCATTTATTGCATCCACACTGATTTTAACAATTCGTTCAAATCCGCTCTGCGAAACTGCCGTTATTTTTGAGCCTGTTAAATGCTTTCTGAACAGCATACAAAGCATTGGCGGCTTTGAAGGATTTTCAGGCGGATAATCTGTAAAATGGATTCGGGCGCTGTCTGCCTTGCTGGAAAGAAGAAGCTTTTTGGCACCCTCTCTTGAACGGAGAGAAAAAACAAGTTCTTCTTTAGACGGCTGATAGATTTTTTCAATTCTTGCACCGACAGCAAAGGCTTCTATTTCATTTTTTAAATGATGAAGATAAATTCCGTCTAACGCCATATTACACCGCCAAAACCGGATTTTTCTGATTTGCGCTTAAAAATTCAACATCAGTAAAAAGCGCTTTAAGCTTATCCATAAGCATAATAAATGAATCATGCTCCGTTTCATAATGTCCTGCACTGATTACAGCGTAGCCGTTTTCAGCACATTCAAGCATAGCATGATACTTCATATCTCCTGTTACAAAGCAATCCGCATACTGCATTGCAAGCTCCGTATATTCCTCACAGGCCCCGCCGCCGACAGCAATTGTTTTTACAGGCTTTTCCGTATCCGTATATCTTAAACCGTTTACCTCAAGCGTATCACTTACAAACTGCGCAAAATCATCAATGCTCATTTCATAATCCAGATTTCCTACTGCTAAAAAAGAGCCATCTATCTGCCTGATATCCTTAAGACCAAGACGAACAGCAAGATTATGATTTATTCCGCTTTCCGCCAGATCAAAATTCGTATGAGCCGATATAACAGCTATATCATTTTCAATGCAAGTATATACTGCGCTTCCCTTTATTACATTTTTAATGCCGTTAAAAATAACAGGATGATGAGAGATAATCAAATCTGCATTAATATCAGTTGCATACTGAGCAACTGCCTTTGTTACATCAAGGCAGAAAACAGCTTTCTTTACTTCCTTGCGGAACTCGCCTAACAGAAAGCCTGCGTTATCCCATTCCTCCTGGGTATCAAACGGAGCAATACAGTTTATGTAATCATAAATATTCTTAACAGTAGTCATAATTTTTCCTTAATGGCAGAGATAACATCGGAATAATCCTCTCCGCCCTTTGATTTATTTTCAAGATAATTCAATAAATGATTGAAATAATCCTTATATTCAAAATGTTCAATATTTCCAAGATAATAATAGCTTTTGTCACAGCTTATTTTATTACCAGTATAATAAGCGTCAAACACGCTGTAATAATGCCTGCTTTCTTTAACGATGATATCATTCCGAATTTCAAAGCCGTTATCACAAAGATATTTCCTGAGAATTTCAGGATGTGTCATAGGATTCAGAATAAAATGCTTGCTGCTATTTTTTGCCCAAGGGCAGCTATCAAGTATCTGTGCAATTAACTCGCCGCCCATTCCGCATACAGCAATATCATCACATTCATTTTCCGAAACATTACAAAGCCCATCTGACAGAACACATTTTATTCTATCCTCTAAAGAATAATCCGCAACAAGCTGAATGCAGGCATGCAAAGGTCCTTCATTAATATCACAGGCAACGGCTGATTTAATCTTGTCGTTCAAAATAAGATAAGCAGGAAGATAGCCGTGGTCACATCCGACATCAGCAAGAGAAACATTCTCTCTGACAAGCTGTGCCACGGCTGATAATCTGTTTGTTAATTTAATCATTACTTATTTTTGATAAAGTCATTGATTTTTGCAACAAGCTCATCCGCATTTGTTCCGTGAACCATGCAGGCAGCCTCTATGCTTTCACCCCTTGAAGCAGGACATCCGAGGCAGTGCATACCCATTTCAAGGAAAAGAGGTGCTGTTTCCGGGCACATATCCAATACATCGCCGATAATCGTTTCTTTTGTTACTACGTTCATTTTAAAAATTCTCCTTTAAAAAATTTACTTTTATTTCCTACAGGGAAAATATTTTCCCTTTACTGCCTATATATTATATTACATTACAAAAACCTTTGCAAGTAAGTAATTAATATGCTATTATAGTTTGTGTTACGGAGTTGATATTATGAATGAAAATGAAAAAGAAACAGACCTTAAATTTGATGCTTTAACCGCCGGCATTGAGCATGACGGACTAAGATCAAAGGCAGATATAAACACCATAATATGCTATATGGTTGCAAAATCAAAGGTTCGTCTTACACAGAAGGCCGTTTGCGAAACGCTTGTTGAGGGAGCAATTGCAAATTATTTTGAGATAATGGATGCCTTTTCAAGAATATTCAGAGATAAAATCATTACAGAGGATGAGGACGGATTTCTTGTTCCGTCTGCCAAATGTACGGATCTTATTGAATATGTTGAAAAGGATTTACCATACACAGTAAGAGAAAAAAGCATCAAAATGTCTGCAAAAATAGCAGCAAAGGAAATTTACGCTAAGGAAAATAAGGTTGAAATTGAAGAAGCGGAAAGCGGATATAATATCACGCTTCATCTTTCAGACAACAACGAAGATTTTATGGTTATCAGACTGAATGTTCCTTCTGTTGAAGAAGCAGAAATGATTAAGGATAATTTCCTGACGGATCCTGCAAAGATATACAATACTCTTATAAATGCACTTCTTTTTTAGAATTTGATATTCGCAAAACAGAGGAGACCATATGGATAAAATATCTGTCAGCTCAAAGCAGTTTATTGATGAATACGGCAGAGAGCGAATTTTTTGCGGTGTTAATATGGGCGGTAAAATCACACCCTTTATGAATACATATACTAATGCCGAATCAAAGCATATATTGAAAAATCATATCAAGCTTCTGCATACGCACGGATTTAATGTAATCCGCTTTTTTGTTAACTGGTCATATCTTGAGCCAATGCCGAAACAGTATGATGAAAATGTTCTTAACGGTATCAAAGAATTTTTAGATATTTGCAAAGAAAACGGCATCTATGTGTATTTGGATATGCATCAGGATTTATACAGTTCATTTCGTAAAGAAATAAATCCCACACTGCATGGCAACGGTGCGCCAAAATGGGCATGTATAACAAACGGAAAAAAATTCAAACAGCCTAAAAGAATATGGGCTGAGGGATACTTTACCGGCAAAGCAGTACACAATGCCTTTAATAATTTCTGGAACAACGCCGAAGTTGAAGGACAAGGCTTGCAGGAGCATTTCTGCGACTTATGGAGAATGCTGGCTAAACGCTTCGGAACTCATCCTGCAATACTCGGTTTTGATATATTCAATGAACCATTTCCATATACCTATGATAAAAATATATTTTTTATCATTGTGAAATCCGCAATAAAAATCACACTGAAAAATCGTAATATCAGCAAGCGAAGGCTAATATCATCTCTGTTAAAAAAAGAGCCTCTTCCAACACTACTAAGCCAATACAGCAGCAAAATATTGTACGAAATAACTTCACCCGCTAATAAATACATAGAAAAATTTGATAAAGAGAAGTATTCTCCATTCATAAATAAGGTTACCGCTGCTATAAGAGAAGTAACTGACAACGGTATTATTTTTATGGAAAACTGCTATTACTCAAATATGGGAATTCCATTCTCTGCACCACCGATTACTGTTAATTATAATCGTGAGAAAAACCAGGCATTTTCTCCTCACGCATATGACCTTCTGGTTGATACTCCGTTTTACAAATATGCCGACAATGAAAGAGTTGGTGCAACATTCAAGAGAAGAAAATGCGAACAAGAAAAGTTAAATATACCCGTTCTTGTGGGTGAATGGGGCGGCGGCACTATGATACCCGACTGGTTCGATCACGCAAACTATTTGCTGAATTTATTTGACAGCTTTAAATGGAGCCATACATATTGGTGCTTCAATCCAGTAATATTTAACAGCCCTTTGATGAATATACTTTGCAGAGTTCACCCTATTGCTGTGTGCGGCAAAATAGAAAGCTATCATTTTGACAAAGAAAATCAGCGTTTTATCCTGTCCTTTAATCAGGATAAAGATTATAATGTACCAACTGAAATCTTTTGCCATACCAAACCGAAGAAAGTAAAAGCAGGCGGCGCTTATGCAATTAAAATGCTGGATGACATTCATTGTATTCTGTTGCTCACTGCAAAGCAAGGACACCATACTATTACAATTGAATTTTAAAAGAACATCCCTCTATGCAAATAGCAAAAAAGAGAGCTATAGTAGTTTTTGAATTCTACTAAGCTCTCTTTTTTATTATCTGTTTTCTAAGACCTTATTCCGTACTCCTTTAAACTTTTACTGTTTACTTTTCTTTTTTCTGATTACGATAAGTACTGCAGCAGCAATCAAAACAATAGCAGCAGAAGCACCAGCGATTATATAAATGGTATTATTGGATTTCTCTATTTGTTCATTATCTGTAGAAATAGCAGAAGTACTCTCAAAGGTATCCGCTTTGTCGGCTGAACTGTCAGCAAAATGAAGTTTTCCTTTTGTAAGCATTTCATTGTATTTACCGATTTCTATTTTATTCCAATCATCTGAACTGCCCGCATAATAAACCTCTACAGAGGCATCTTCATCAGCAGACAGCGTACCGAAGCAATTTTCTTCAATAATTTTAACAGACTCAGGAATTGTAATACTTTCAAGATTATCATATTGAAAATTACCATTGCAAAGCTTAGTAATACCGTCATTTATAACTACATCTTTAAAATTGACAAACCGCGTATAATAATCGGAATACGGATCGCCTGCGGTAAACAGCAATCTGCTTAATTGCCAATTTTCTTCATTTGTCTTTAACTCTCCCCTGCCATTAATAACCAATTCCTCTGTAATGTAATTATAAGTACAACTGATATTTTCAGACAGCTTTTCTGTTTTGACTTCATTTTCTTTTCCAGAAAGACCTGTTGCAGATTTTTCTACGGGAACGGAATATTGAATATTCATTTTGGAAAATACTTTATCATCACTGCCGATAACTTTATTCCAATCATCTTTTGTGCCGCCGTAGTGAATCGTTTTTAACAATTCACAAGTTTTAAAAGAGCCGCTTATTTTCTTTATTGACTTTGGCAAAGTAATTTCCGATATTCTGATGTTTTCGTCATATGAAGAGAAAACAATATCCAAATCAAAAATAGTTATGCCGCCTTTAATAATCAGCTTTTTTATATCTTCTGTTTTTACAGACTGAGAATACAAATCTTCCGAAAGCACTCTTCCTGTCCATATCATACCATAGCCGTCAATCGTCAATTCGCCGCTGTTTTTATCAAAAGAGTATGTAGAATTGTCAGTAATCTTTCCCGAAATAACATTGCCGTCTGATGCTGACACCATTGAGCATGACAGCAATATGAGCGATAAGAATACCGCAAATGAAAGAAGGATTGATAGTAATTTTTTCATAGAAATCTCCTTATGCATTTTTCTTTTTTCCGATTACGATAAGCACAACTGCAGTGGTAATCAAAAGAACAGCAGCTAAAGCACCGACGATAATATATTGTGATTTTTTTATTGCATTGCCTGTCTCAACATTTTCAAAATTGAAATGAAGATTGCCGTTTATCAGCTCATCATTCATATCCCCAATTTCTATTTTATTCCACTCGGCTTCGCTGCCTGCATAATATACATCCATTTTTTTATTTTCGGACTCCCGATAACTATCGTTTAACGAGCCGAAGGAATTTGGTTCAATTTTAGTAACAGATTTTGGAATAACAACACTGTTGTATACGCCGACAAAATTATTTTCACAAATCTTTGTTATTCCCTCTTCTATTACAATATCGCTTATGTAAGGTGTCCATGTATCATCCTGACCGGTACCTCTCCTAAACAAACTGGAAACAGTAGTAAAGTCACTGTAAGGTCCTGATGAAATCTGAAGCGAACCCCGACCGCTTACAACCAATTCTTCCGTAATACAATTCAGTTTGCATTTTAGACCGGAATCAGTTTTTACTTCAACGATTTCATTTCCCCTGCCGGAAAAGTCGGAATCGGACTGAGGCACATCAACAGAATAATTAAAATTCATTTCAGAAAAAAGCTCTTTTTGATAATCGCGAAATATTATTTTATTCCAATCCTCTGGTGTGCCTGCATAATGAATCGTTTTTAAGGAAGGACATCTGCTGAAATCCCCCTGTATTTTTTTTATAGATTTCGG
>JAIDJS010000208.1 GCA_029052085.1 Eubacterium sp. | reverse complement strand
GCTTTTGCATTCACATCCATAACGCTTTCATAATCCGCAGCCGTTACATCATTTATCATTTTTATCAGGCTTACTCCTGCATTATTGACAAGAACATCCATATCCGAAACCTGATTAAACAGATTTTCGATATCCGCCATTTTTCTTAAATCGCATTTTACAGCAGTTACCCCGTCAAAATCCGGAGCCGTTTTATGATATGTTATATAAACATCATAGCCCTTTTCTTTGAAAAGCAATGCCGTTGCTTTTCCGATTCCTGTTGCTCCGCCTGTTATTAATACCTTTTTCATATTATCACCTTGCTCCATATTAGCACATAAGGTTGTTTTTTTCAATCGAATATGTTATTATAGACAACAAATAGTAATGAATTAGGGTGATTCTATGGAAAGAGAATTTTATACAATTTCGGTTTATGTAGACAAGGACGAAAACTTAATCGGCATTCCATGCGGCGAAAGCGAAAAATACGGCATTGCGGATATTGACACGGTTTTGCTTTTAAAGGCTCCGTATTCCGCAGCTGAAGTTGAAAAATTCATAAACAAGGTAATTAACGCCTGCTACACGAAAAAGCATAATGATGACAGCCCCGTTTCAACCATTGAAAGATATACAAAGAAAAAAGGATTTGTTGAAGCAACGGCAGACTTAACGCTGATTTCAATTGTTAAAACGAAAGAAACCTATTCCATTATGCCAACCTTTAATGATTATGAAAAGGGTCCGCTCTGTATTGATGATGACGAACGAATCGTTCAGGTTCATTACAAAGAGGGCGAGCTTTACGAGCATATCCACGACATTATAATGGTTTATGTTAAGGCAAATGCCTTTTACAAAGAAATAGCAGAGCTTGAAGAAGAGAAGAAAAACCAATAATGCAAAAATTTATCCCAAGACTTTAAAGTCTTGGGATTTTTATATATTACTTTAATTCTTCCTGCACTGCCTGAGGCAAATCATCAAATTGTACCTCTTCCCACTTATGGACACCCATGGATTTTACCTCCAGCATTAAATAGGCATCTTCCCTGAGCTTTTTTGAGGTTTCAAATTTCAGAGTTCTTTTTTTGCCTTTTTCATCGTAGCTGTCCAATCTGTACGCATATTCCATATCCTTGCCGGGAGCAAGTTCGCTCGCCTGTGTGTTATCAACCTTTGTATAATAAATCTTATCATAATTTTCCATATGATATAAGCCGCCTAAAACACCGCCCAAAATAAGCATTGCCGCCAGGCATGCAGTAAAAATTTTTCCTTTCATATTCTTTTCCTTCTTTCAAAATTATTCTTTTGCTCCGCTTACGATTGAATAATAAGCCTTTGATGTAATTTTATATACGATTATATAGAACATTGTAAATACGGCAAAACAGCCCAATGTTACATAAATTAAAAACGCTAAATCTGTTATTGC
>JAIDJS010000207.1 GCA_029052085.1 Eubacterium sp. | reverse complement strand
TTACTTTTTAAATCGAACAACCTTTTCTTCGTCCCTGGAGTTTTCGCCTATGATTATGCCGTTTTTATTGTGTTTGGTGCATATAAGATGATGAAAAGAAAGTCTTTCTGAGATTTCATTTAACAAAAAATCCGGCGAAGCACTGATAACAACATAGTTTCGCTTTTCCTTTTCAAGAAACCATTCGTATACCTCATGCTCGTGCTTATCCCAGAATTTTTTTACTGCTTTTTTAAGCGGAATAAGCGGAACAAACATAAAACAGGTTTTTTTGAACGCTGTAAAATTAATGATTTTCAGCAGCATTAAAAGACCTGCAATGGATATAACAGGAAGGCAGATTAATACCCACGGATAATGAACGGCACAGTAAAGGGCAAAAAGAGAGCCGCTGTCAAACGGGATAATGGTTTTGTCAAAATCATATATATCTATTTCCTGCATGTTTAAACCCTTTCGGCATCAAAATCAATCTCAATTTTTCTGCTGCTTTCAAATTGTGTAAGCTTTAATCCTGCTGCTTCAAGCATTCTTCGGCTGGCACGGCAGCCGTCCGTATCCTTATATTTATCACTTATGTAAACAACCTCGGAAATACCTGCCTGAATAATCGCTTTTGCGCATTCGTTGCAGGGGAAAAGGGCAACGTAAATGCGTGAACCGCTCATTTCCCTGCCGTGCGAATTAAGAATTGCATTCAGTTCAGCGTGGCAGACAAAGGGATATTTCGTGTCGTTTTGATTTTCAGCTGTTCGTTCCCACGGGAATTCCTCGTCGCTGCAGCCCTTTGGAAAGCCGTTGTAGCCAACGCTGACAATTCGGTTTTCCTTATTAACAATGCAGGCGCCAACCTGTGTGCTTGGGTCTTTGCTTCGCATTGCCGAAAGCAGGGCTATGCCCATAAAATATTCATCCCATGAAATATAGTCTTCTCTTTTAGCCATATTCTACATCACCTTTCCGGCTGCAATGAATGTGTTGAAAATCGCAAACAGCCCTGCTGCAGCCGAAACAGGGCATAATGCTGAAAAGATATTTACTGTTTGAGTGCCTCAACAAATTCATCAAGCTCCTTGCAATCCACATCCTCGATTTTTCCTGCATCAACAAGGCGATTGATGTCCGGATTAACAGGAAGCTTTGCAAGAACAGGCAAGCCAAGTGCTGCAGCAGTTTCGTCAATAGCTGATTTTCCGAATATTTCAAGCTTTTTGCCGCAGTCCGGGCATTCAAAATAGCTCATATTTTCAACAAGACCCAATACAGGAACGTTCATCATTTTAGCCATGTTAAGTGCTTTGTTTACAATCATTTTCACAAGATCCTGCGGTGTTGAAACGATAACGATACCGTCAATCGGAAGGCTATGGAAAACGGTTAAGGCAACATCGCCTGTTCCCGGCGGCATATCAACAAAAAGATAATCAAGCTCGCCCCAGCGAACATCCGTCCAGAACTGCTCTATAACGCCGCTGATAACAGGTCCTCTCCATACCACGGGGGAATTAACATCCTCCAGAAGCAGATTGATACTCATAATTTCAATTCCGCTTTCGGTTGTATTCGGAAGCAGGCATTCATCATCCTGCATGGCACGGCTGTTTACCCCGAAGGATTTGGGAACGGACGGACCGGTAATATCGGCATCCAGCACGCCTACCTTAAGACCTTCCTTGGCGCATTTTGCCGCAAGCAGGCAGGAAACAAGGCTTTTGCCTACGCCGCCCTTGCCGCTTACAATGCCGATTACCTTTTTTATATTTGAATATTTGTTCATTGGTTTAAGGAAGCTTTGCGGCTTCTCTCTGTCTCCGCAATTCTGGGAGCATGAAGAACAATTATGATTGCATTCGCTCATTTTTTTCACTCCAAATTTATAACTTTAATCT
>JAIDJS010000206.1 GCA_029052085.1 Eubacterium sp. | reverse complement strand
ACTTCCAAGAGGCTCGTTTGATACTCCCGTTTCTCATTTGTCCTCCTTTACGGTTCAGAGCTTTAATGCCTGGAACTGTACTATGGAGCAGCTTAGTGAGGATATCAGACCGCTGTATGATAAAAAATATACTATATGTATTATGGCGGGTACCTCAAGAGCCTGTAAGGCGCTTCAGTATGATTTAAATGAAGCAGGCTTTGATGCCGTTTATTTTGAAAATATGCCTGCTGAATTTCCTAAGGGTTCCGTTTCAATTGTTTCGGGTTCGCTTAATGCCGGATTTCAGCTTTCGGATTTATCCTTTGCTCTTATAACACATACCAAGGCGGTTCAGAAGAAAAAGAAGAATAAAAGTATTCATTCAAAAAATGCAATTCATTCGCTTGATGAGCTGTCTGTCGGCGATTATATTGTTCATAATGTTCATGGTATCGGTGTGTTTGAGGGTATTCACGCACTTGAGCTTAACAAGGTAAAAAAGGATTACATTAAAATTTCTTATGCCAAAGGGGATACTTTGTATGTTCCTGTTACTCAGCTTGATCTTGTTTCAAAATACATCGGTCCAAAGGAGGACAGCAAGGTTAAAATAAATCGTCTTGGCGGCAGTGAATGGAAAAAGGCAAAGGCAAAGGTTCGTTCCTCAGTTAAGGATATGGCAAAGGAATTGATTGCTTTATATGCAAAGCGTATGAGCACGAAGGGTTATGCTTTTTCTGAGGATACAGATTTACAGCGTGATTTTGAACTTCGCTTTGCTTATGATGAAACAGATGATCAGCTTCGCAGTGCCGATGAAATTAAAGGAGATATGGAACGCTCCGCTCCTATGGATAGGCTGCTTTGCGGGGATGTCGGATTTGGTAAAACGGAGGTTGCGCTCCGTGCTGCCTTTAAGTGTATTTCCGAGGGCAAGCAATGTGCTGTTCTTGTGCCTACAACGGTTCTTGCTATGCAGCATTTCAATACTGCCAAAAGCAGAATGGAAGCATATCCCGTCAGAATAGAAATGATTTCCCGCTTTGTTTCTCCAAGAAAACAAAAGGAAATAATGAAGGAGCTTGAAGAGGGAAAAATTGATTTGCTTATAGGAACGCACAGAATCATAAGCAAGGATATCAGATTTAAAGATTTAGGGCTTCTTATTGTTGATGAGGAGCAGCGCTTCGGTGTTGCTCAAAAAGAAAAGTTAAAAGAAAAATTCCCTCGAGTTGATGTATTAACGCTTTCGGCAACGCCTATTCCGCGTACGCTGAATATGGCAATGAGCGGAATAAGGGATATGAGCCTGCTTGAAGAAGCGCCGGGGGAAAGGCACCCGGTTCAGACCTATGTTGTTGAATATGACTTCGGCGTTTTGATTGAAGCAATGGAAAAAGAGCTTTCAAGGGGCGGACAGTGCTATTATCTTCATAATAATATAGATACGATAGAGCATACTGCTGTCAGAATAAAAAAAGAAATTCCCGATGCCAAGGTTGGTATTGCCCATGGCAGAATGACGGAGGAGGAACTTTCCGATGTGTGGAATCAGCTTTTGAACGGTGAAATAGATATTCTGGTATGTACAACGATTATTGAAACGGGTATTGATGTAGCAAATGTTAATACGCTTATTATCGAAAATGCAGACAGAATGGGTCTTGCTCAGCTTCATCAGATAAGAGGGCGCGTAGGCAGAAGCTCACGCCGTGCCTTCGCTTATTTTACCTTCTCAAGAGGCAGGGAATTATCCGATATTGCAACCAAAAGGCTTGAGGCGATAAGGGAATATACCGAGTTCGGCTCAGGATTTAAAATTGCAATGCGGGATCTTGAAATCCGCGGAGCAGGCTCAATATTGGGAAATAAGCAGCATGGTCATATGGAAGCAGTGGGCTACGATATGTATCTTAAGCTGTTAAGTGAAGCCGTAGCAGAAGAAAAGGGCGAACGCTCCGAGGAGGAAACAGAGCAGGAATGCCTGATTGATCTTCCGATTGAAGCACATATTCCTGAGGATTATATTACCTCAACGCCGCAGCGTCTTTCTATGTATAAACGAATTGCTGCTATCCGTTCCGATGCAGATGCAAATGATGTTTATGATGAGCTTGGAGACAGGTTTGGCGCTCCTCCGGAAGCAATCTGCGGTCTTGTTGAAATTGCTCTCCTCAGAAATATAGCTTCCCGTTTGGGTGTTTATGAAATAACACAAAGAAACGGCTCTGTACTGCTTTATATGAATGAGCCGGATGTAAAATATGTTATTGCTCTCAATAAAGAAATGAAGGGAAGAGTTCTTCTTTCTGCTGCCAAAAAAGCATATATTGCTGTTAAGCTTGATTATGAATCTCCCCTTGAAACGGTTCAGCAGTCACTTGCAGTTATGAACAGCGTTTTTTCAGATCATTCAAATAATTCTTCAACGGCTGAATAATATAAAACACCTCGGGGCATAATGCTCTTGAGGTGTTTTATATGTCTGCAAATTCTAATTCTAAAAAGGGAAACAAAAATTTAAGAGCATTGTTTTCCGTTATATGTATTTCAATAATCGCTCTTGGGCTTATTGTTTATTTTTCAACAAGCTCTGCCAATAATGATCCTGTAAATGAGCAAACCACCATTCAGGAAACAACCGAGCCTGTTCAGAGAAGTGTTACCGTAGAGGATACAACTGAGGAGGAAACGGAGCCGGAAACAGAAAAGGAAACCGCTCCCGAAAGCACGTCTATGGCGCTTCTTGATACAAATACTCCATATAAAAGCTTTTATAAATATCCACTTACAGAGGCTGTTTTAAGCGGATATACCGAAGAGCTGGTTTATAATCAGACTATGGGGGATTACAGAAGCCATACGGCTGTTGATTTCAAGGGAGAAGCAGGAACCTCTGTTTTTGCAATCAATGACGGAATCGTACTCAATGTTTATAATGATAATATGCTCGGTACGGTTGTGGAAATAGACCACGGCGGTAAGCTTGTTGCAAAATACGGCGGAATGGATGTTGTTAATGTAAAAAAGGGAGATCCGGTTATGATTGGTGCAACAATCGGTACTCTCGGCAAGGTTCCGTGTGAAGGTGCCGCAGAAAGCCATCTTCATTTTGAAACAAGGCTGGACGGTGCAAGCGTAAACCCATTGGATGTTATGGGAAAAACAGAATAATTCGTGATTCATTATATATAAAAAAACCGAGCTGTAAAGCAGCTCGGTTTTCAATTTTTATTATTTATTATGCAAATACAGTGTATGCTACATATCCCAAATATCCTGCAAGCATAACGATGCCCTGCCAGCGGCGGAATTTCTGAGAAATGATTGTTGGTATAATCGCAATTGCAATAGCAGCAAGACAAACTACCATATCAATCTGAACGGAGCTTGCCGAAACAGCAAGAGCGCCGGTTCCTTTTCCCATTGAAACGAAAGAACAGATGGGAAGAATCAGGGTTAAATCAATAATGTTTGCGCCAAGGATGTTACCAACCGAAAGCGAACCGGCTTTTTTGCGAAGCGCGGTAATTGTTGTTACAAGCTCAGGAAGAGAGGTTCCGATTGCGATTGCAACAACGCTGATAATTCTCTGAGGAACATGAAGGCTTTCTGCTATTTCTGTTCCGTAATTAACAAGAAGCTGAGCGCCTATAACGGTTCCTGCTGCGCCTACAACAAAGAATGCAATGTTTTTAGCCCAATCCTTGCCGGTTGCCTTTTCTTTTGTAGGAATAATTCCGTCTTCAGGCTGAAGTCCGATGTTGTCAGGGCTTGGCTCAATCTGTTTGTCTTCCTTTTTCATTGAAATAAAGTTTTCGATAAAGAATGCAATGAAAATTACGATTAAAATAACAAGACCTATTGTTGAAAGATTGTAATACATATTTTCTTCGCCGAGGATAGATAATTTCTGCTTCTGTGTAAAGATACAGCCTAAAACTAAGGTTGCCGATGCAAGAAACATCATAATGGCTTTGGGAGAAAAGCTTTTGCGTTTAATTGCAAAAGGCATGCAAACAATGAAGATACCCATAATCATAGCTGTGTTTGCCGTTACGGAGCCTATGGCGTTTCCTGCCGCCATATCAACATTGCCCTTTGCTGTTGCCATAATGCTTACAATCATTTCAGGCAGAGTTGTTGCTATGGAAACAATGGTTGCGCCGATAACGAATTTAGGAACGCCTGCAACCTCTGCAATCCAGCTTGCTGAATCAACAAACCAGTCGCCTCCCTTGATGATTAAGATAAGACCGACTATAAATAAAACATACATTGTAATCGGACTTGATAAAATAACAGTTAACATGGAGATACCCCTTTTTATATGTAATAGAATAATTTTATCTTTTATTCAGTCAATTGTCAATGAAAAGGGAATATATTTAAGAAATATTTTCCTTGATATTTTACTTGTTGATAAAATAATTGTCGTATGATAGAATAATATACAGTTTATAGATGAAATGAAGTGTTTACATTGAAAAATATAAAAGATAAGAAAAAGCTTTTTGAAATCATCATTCCTGTTATTCTTGCTGTGCTTGTTGTGTCCGGTTTTGCTGTAAGCGGATATATAGCAAGAAATCTTGACGGCGAAAAGCCAACCGAGACTTCAACGGAAGAACAGACAGAGGAAACCGCGCCTGCACCCGTTAATGCAAAGGCAACTCTTGTTGCTGTGGGCGATAATCTGATTCATAATACCTTAATCGCGTCAGGTCAGAAAGAAGACGGAACGGAAGACTATACTGCTTTTTATAAAAATATTAAGGCAGATATTTCCTCTGCGGATATAGCGGTTATAGATCAGGAAACCATTCTTGGCGGCGATGAATTTGAATATACCGGTTATCCTGTTTTCAATACGCCTTGGGCAGTAGGCGAAGCTGCAATTGATGCAGGCTTTGATGTTTTTCTCTGTGCAACAAATCATACGATGGATAAGGGCTTTAAGGGAATTCAGAATGAATGTGCCTTTTTTGATAATCATCCCGAGGTAAAGCATGTCGGCTCCAATGATACAGAGGAAGATTATAATACAATTGTTTATTATGAAGCAAATGGTATTAAATTTGCCATTCTCAATTATACCTATGGCACAAACGGCATTTCCCTTCCGAATGATAAGCCGTGGTGCGTCAATATGATGGATAAGAAAAAGATAACGGAAGATGTAAATAAGGCAAAGGGCAACTGTGATGTTATTGTTGTTTTTCCGCATTGGGGAACAGAAAACAGCACAAGTGTGTCTGATTATCAGAAGGATTATGTCAAGCTTTTCTCTGATTTAGGTGTTGATATAGTAATCGGCGGACATCCCCACGTGCTTCAGCCGATTGAATGGGTGGTTAATGCGCAGTCGGGAAAAAAGATGCTTGTTTATTATTCACTTGGAAATTTCATTTCACATCAGCTGAATATGAATCAGCTCTGCGGCGGTATGGCAAAAATTGAAATTCAGAAAAATGCAGATGGTATAACGGTTACCTCTGCAAAGCTTGTTCCGGTTGTAAGCTGGTATGAAAAAATAAACGGAAGATGGGAATACTCTGTCTATAAGCTTTCTGATTATACAGATGAAATAGCAAGTACACATGCCCAGCGTGATAAGGGCGCAACCTCTGCTAATTTTGAAAAGTATGTCAGGGAAGTTATTCCTGAGGAGTTTATTGAAATAAAATAGAGCAGCATAATGTGTATTAAACTGCACAAAAAATGCTTGCAATTATTTTGTCAAGTAAACTAAAAAGTAAAAAATGAAAAATGGTGTTGACATTTTTTGCTTTTTGTGTATATAATAATGATGTAGTAAGAACAAAGGCGTTCCGTTTTATTCGGAGCGCCCTTTTTTGTTTTAATTAATTTTTGGAGGAATTTACTATGAGTAAATTGACGAAAGAGGACATACTTAAGGATGCGGTAGAAAAAAATGTTGAATTCGTAAGACTTCAGTTTACAGATGTTTTCGGTCTTATGAAAAATGTTTCTCTTACCGTGGCACAGCTTGAGAAGGCACTTGATAATGAATGTATGTTTGACGGCTCATCAATAGACGGCTATGTTCGTATTGATGAATCTGATATGTATCTTCATCCTGATCTTGATTCATGGGCTCTCTTCCCTTGGAGAACCTTTGGCGGCAAAACAACGGCACGTCTTATCTGTTCTGTTTATATGTCGGATAATAAAACTCCTTTTATGGGAGATCCGAAAAATGTACTTAAAAAGGTTATTGATGAGGCTGCAGAAATGGGCTATGGCTTCAATGTAGGCCCTGAGCTTGAATTCTTCCTTTTCAAAAAGGATGAAAACGGCAATCCTACAACCGAGATGACAGACCTTGGAGGTTACTTTGATCTTAATCCGATTGATGCCGGCGAAAACTGCCGCCGTGATATCTGTCTTGCTCTTGAAGATATGGGCTTTGAAATAGAAGCTTCTCATCATGAGGTTGCTGAATCACAGCATGAAATTGATTTCCGTTTCGGTGATGTTATGATTGCTGCCGACAGATGTATGACCTTTAAGCATGTTGTTAAAACCTATGCAACAAAGCATGGTCTGCATGCAACCTTTATGCCAAAGCCTATTTATGGCATCAATGGCTCGGGTATGCATACCAATATGAGCCTTTACAGACTGTCAGACGGATCAAATGCTTTTGCTGATGAAAACGATGAGCTTGGTCTTTCAAAGGAAGCTTATGCGTTTATAGCCGGTATTATTTCCCACGTTAAGGGAATTGCTGCTTTCTCAAATCCGCTTGTAAATTCATATAAAAGACTTGTACCCGGCTATGAAGCACCTTGCTATATTGCATGGTCAGCTTCAAACAGATCCTCTCTTGTTCGTATTCCTGCAGCAAGAGGCAAAGGAACAAGAGTTGAGCTTCGTAACCCTGATCCAACCTGTAATCCATATCTTGAAATGGCGCTCTGCCTTGCAGCAGGCCTTGATGGTATCAAGAAGAATATGACTCCTCCTGCTCCTGTTGATTTCAATGTGTTTGATTTAACTGCTGAAGAGCTTAAGGAAAATGGTATTGATTGCCTTCCGGGAAGCCTTATTGATGCTGTTGGTGCTGCTGAAGAAGATCCTTTTGTCAGAGAAACAGTTGGTGATCATGTTTTCAATGCCTATATTGAAGGCAAAAAGCGTGAATGGGATGAATACCGAACCCAGATTTCACAGTGGGAAGTTGACAGATATTTAAAGAAATAATCAGTATATTCTAAGCCCTCTCTGTTGGCAGAAATGCCATATTATAAGAGCCGCTGCATTTATTTGCAGCGGCTCTTTTTGTCATTGTTTATATTCTGCTATATCTTCTAATTTGCAATCCAGTATCTCACAGAGTGTATTCAAAGTGTAGGTATTAACATTTCCGTTTTTTCTGAGTCTGTCAAGTTGACCTGTGCTTATTTTATATTCTTTAATCAATTTGTATTGAGAAATATTTCTTTCTTTCAGTGTTTTCCACAATTTGTCAAAAACAATCATCAAATCAGCTCCTGTTTATATTATTGTAATTTGATGTTCGTATATTGACAATTGCCCATAAACGGGCTATAATATGCTTAAAATAATATATTTGGAGGTACAAATATGGGAAATGAAATTACAAGACAGAAGTTTTCTTCTGTATCTAAAAAATTACTGAGTCTTCTGTTGTCGCTGATTATGCTGTTCAGTGTAACCTCAGCAATACCGATAACAGCAGAAGCAGCAACTCAAAATGCTTTATGGTTTATGGATGATTTAAAAATTACACAAGTTCCAGGAGGAGATTATTCACATAAAGGTACTCAAAATTTTGATGTTGTCGGTGTGAAAAACAATAATATAAAAGCTCCGTTTGATTGTAAAATTGTGAAAATTCATAAAGGAAAAACTTATGGAAATACTGTTATAATCGAAAGTACAAATAAAGTATTGTATGCAGATGGTACAATTGATTATATGAGTATGTGTTTTGCACACGATAATGATATTAGTGATTTGAGCGTAGGAAAAACACTTAAACAGGGTCAAGTATTCTATCAAACAGGTACCTATGGAAATGTTACTGGCAGGCATTCTCATGTAACGGTTATCAAAGGTAAATATAAAAATGATATGTGGACAAAAAACAGCTATAATAATTATTGTTCGCCAAATGCAATTAATCCTACAAAAGGTTTATTTATAACAGATAAAACCAATGTTGTTGATAAAAAGGGCTTAACTTTTAAAAAGGTTAGTAGCACTCCAACAGCAACCTGCACTATAGCATATAATGCCAATGGCGGAACAGGTTCAATGGGAACAAGTACTGTAAAATACAATAATAAATTTACACTTGCATCAAACAGCTTTTCAAGAACAGGGTATTCCTTTGGTGGCTGGAATGTCTGCAGGAAATCCGATGGCAAATGGTTCACTACGAACGGTAATGGCTGGCAAACAGCAAGCAATATCAGTTCAAAAGGATATACAAAAAAGGTTTATAATGACCGTTGGAGCGGCACCTTAGATAATTCGTGGTTTTCAACAGTTAAAAATGATACTTATACTTTTTATGCAATCTGGAAAAAGAGCAGTTCAACGTCAACTTCAACTGGTTCACAAGTTGTTGAGTATGCCAAAAAGTTTAAAGGATATCCATATGTTTTAAATACACATGGACCAAATAGTTTTGACTGTTCGGGATTTGTATATTATGTTTTTAAAAACTTTGGTGTTACGCTATCTACCGCAAGCAGTGATTATTATAATAATCCAACAAAATACGGAACAAAAATTACCGGAGATTCAAATGCCCAGCTAGGGGATATCGTTGTTTGGTCGGGGCATGTTGGCATTTATATAGGCAGTGGTAAAGTTATCAATGCGCTGAATCCTTCAAAAGGTGTATGTGAAACTAAGATTTCCGAATATATTAATAGCTCCGGAACAATGAATCCAAGTCATTTTTACATAAGAGTGAAAGGTATAGGTTCATCTTCCTCCGGCAGTACAACTACTCCGACAGTTACAAACCCATCTGTAACCGTAAATGCAATATCAGATTTAACAACCAATTCTGTAAGAATTAACTTTACTGCGAAAAATCCAAGCAAGGTTACGATTAAAACCATTGGTGTACAGGTAAGAAAAAAGGGAACAAGTGATTGGAAAACGAAGCAGGAAGCAATGAATGCAAGCTATACAAATGCAGCTTCCGTTCCGATGTGGTGGACAGTTGGTTCGGGTAAGGAACTGAATATGTCCTTAACATCGGGAACAACCTATGAATACAGAGCATACGTAGTATATAACAGTAAAAACTATTACTCTTCAATAAGTACATTCACTACAAAAGGCCCAACACCGCATACACATAACTATAACTATGTAACTGTTACTATACGTCCAACCTGCACAGAAGGCGGCTATACGGAATACCGCTGCAGCTGCGGTGACAGCTATATAGGAAATTACACAAGTGCAGCAGGTCATAAAGCAGTAACAGGCAAAGCAGTAGATGCAACCTGCACGACGGCAGGAAAAACGGCAGGTTCTCATTGTTCAGTGTGTAATACAGTAATAATAACACAGGAAACAGTTCCTGCAGCAGGACATAGCTATGATACCGGAAGAATAACAAAGAAGCCGACAGCTACAGCAACAGGTATCAAAACATTTACCTGTATAGATTGCGGAGCAACGAAAACAGAAACGCTTCCCGCAACAAAGCTGAAAACACCAACAGCAAAAACAACTGTAAATGCAAACGGAGGCTTTACAATTTCGTGGAACAAGATTTCGGGAGCGGATAAATATGATGTGTATATTGATAATGGCTCAGGCTATAAGCTGCTTCGTACAGTTACAGGAACGTCAACCACAACAGGCACAGCTCATTATGGCAAAAAATATTCCTACAAGGTTAGAGCGATAAACAGCAAAAACAGCGCAATAACATCTGCTTTCAGTACAGCCGTGACTGCTGTAAATACAAAAAAGCTTGTAACACCTAAGCTGAAAGCAACAGTAAATGCAAATGGTACATTCAAGCTTTCATGGAATAAGGTAGCAGGTGCAGATAAGTATGAGCTTTATATCAAGCAGGCAGACGGCTCATACAAGCTTATGAAAACCACAACGGCTACTTCATTTACAACAGCGTTTGCAACATACGGCAAGCAGTTTTCGTATAAAATGAGAGCCGTAAACAGCAAGAACAAGTCCATTGCATCTGCGTATAGCTCAGTAGTCAATGCAAAAAATACAAAGAAGCTACAGACACCGTCATTAAAGGTAGCAGTAAACAAGAACGGCTCCTTTAAGCTTTCCTGGGGTAAGGTAGCAGGAGCAGAAAAGTATGAGCTTTATATCAAGCAGGCAAACGGCAGTTACAAGCTGATGAAAACAACAACATCAACAAGCTTTACAACAGCAGTAGCGTCAAAGGGCAAAACCTACAGCTACAAGGTAAGAGCAGTAACAAGTAAAAATAAAAATGCAACATCAAGCTACAGCAAAGTTGTCAGCGCCAAAAGAAAATAATGCAATAGTATAGCAGGAGTTTGCTCCTGCCATATAAATCCCTCCGTCAGCCATATGGCTGACACACCTCCCTTTCACAAGGGAGGTTTTTTATTGCTGGGTTCTGTTTCTCATCTGTATTATTGCTGCAAATAAAAAATGCTCCTTTACCAAAAGGAGCATTTCTAAAATTTATATATTACTTATCCTTTTCTTTCTGATCAACTGCATAGAGCTTATCGGGATAGTCTGTCATAATACAGTCGGCACCAACAGAAAGCAGATATTCCATATCCTTTTCGCTGTTGATTGTCCAGTACTGAACGGCAATTCCCTTTTCATGAGCATAGTTGATAACCTGTGCTGTTCCGAGGTTTGCTGCAAGCTTGAATGGCATGCTGTAAGGAATCTGCAAAACAGAATAGTTCGGATCAAAGTTTTTGTCATTTCTGAGTGCCGCAAGCCAGAAGGTAATAACCTCATTTATTGTTGCACTGCGAAGCAGATCCGGATGATGTTCATCAACATAGTGAGAAACCTCTTCGTGGAAGGAACCGAAAATTACGCTGTCAAGCAGGTTTTTTTCAACAAGAATATTGTAAAGAATGTCAACACCCTTCATTCCCAAATCGCCGCTGTTTTTGATTTCAATGATGTAATCATAATCGCCGACAGAGGTTAAATAATCAAGCACATCTTCTATTCTCAATATTTTTATATCATCAGGAACATCATTCTTGTCTATATCGGCATAAGGCATATTGCCGTTTTCGTCCGTAAATTTTGCACCCATATTGAGTGTGCGCAGTTCCTCATACGTGTAATCTTCGGGTCGGGCTTCCTCCTTGCCGAAGATTTCGGCACTGTTTGATGTTCTGTCAAGTGTATCATCGTGAAGAAGAACAAGTACATCATCTTTTGTTATATGGAGATCGAATTCAAAAACATCAATTTTAAATTCAGGGTTTTCAGCGCAGTTTTTAAATGCCTTTAAAGTTTCTTCCGGCATAATTCCGCCGCCGCTTCTGTGCGCACTGATCTGCGTTTTGCCCATTTCCATTATGTAGCTGTTGTCTGTTTCAAATGTTTTAATGTTTTTTGGATTGGAATGCCAGTTAAATGCAATAACCTTTGCAGCAATAAGAGCTAAAAGGATAACCCCAATGATTGCAAGCACCTTTTTCCAAGTTTTCTTTTTGGTTTTTTCTTTTACAATTGTTTCCAAAATAATCACCCCTTAGTGAACAGTATAGACGAAATGTATAATTTTGTCAAATAATCCCATTTAATATATGTAATAAAAAACAGATGTATGCTATCTGTTAAACAACAGGAATGGTTTTTATTTTTCGTGTGCTGCCTGAAGCTGATTGTGTAATGTTTCAAGCTCTTTTTTTGAAAGCTTATAGCAAAAGGCAAGTAAGGCAAACATACAAAGCAATATGATTGCCGGAACCAGGGTTGCTGCTGTATAAAGTTTATCAAGCACCTGTTCTGACTGGGAAGCAAGCTCGCCGTTGTAGCCGATAATTCCGAGTATGGCAGGTACACCTGCACCGGCTGCAGTCTGCCCAAGCTTTCTTACAAAAGAATATATGGAATAAGAAGTGCCTTCTTCACGTCTGTTTGACAGCAACTCATGATAATCAATTACATCCATTACAAGCGCCCAGATTTCCATTACAAGGAAGGTCTGTCCTGCACCGGAAAAGAAAACCATAACAAGAAACAGATACGGATTAGACGATAATCCGGTAAATCCGATAAAGTACATCAGAAGATTAACCAATGCAGCAAAGCCCATTCCTACAGCACAGATTTCTTTTTTGCCGAATCGGCGTACCAGCTTTCCCATAACAGGAAGAAATAATGCCATAGGAAGATAGGTGCATACGGTTACAATTCCGTAAAGCTCAGGCTTTTCATAGAAATTCTTGAATAAATAATTGTAAATGGTCTGTGTATACATCTGGAAGCAAATCAAAAACATGGAAACGATGCAAAGTACAATAAACGGTTTGTTTTTCAGAAGCATTCGCAAAGCGCGTGTAAAGCTGTATTTGCTTTGCTGCTGATTCGGTAAAATGGAAACACGCTCTTTTGTCATTTTAAAATGGCTGAAGAAAACAATAACAGTCAGTACGGAAAGACAGGCAACGGCAATGGAAAGCTTATTGGAATCAAGAATTTTTGCCGTAGTTCCGTCTGCATTGGTTACAGTAGAATATACAAACAGCGGAAGTAAAATCTGTGCAGGGAGTCCGCCTAAGCCTGCACCCACAGAACGCCACATAGAAAGAGAGGAGCGCTCAATTTCATCGCTTGTAATTACCGAGGCAAGTGAGCCGTATGGAATATTTACACCTGTATACATCATACCGTAAAAGATATAGGTTATATAGGCAAATATCAGATACTGGGTGTTTGTAAGACCCGGTATTTTAAAAAACATCATAAAAGCGCCTAATGCAAGCGGTAAAGAGGCGCCCAGAATATAAGGCCTGAATCTTCCTAAACGTGTTGGTTTTCTTGAATCGATAAATGCGCCCCATAGCGGATCGTTGGCTGCATCCCATATGCGGGCAACAAGCATAAGAATCATTATACTTGTACTTGTAAAATGCAGTATATCGGTATAAAACATTGTTAAAAAAGAGGATACCAAGGAAAATGTCAGTACACCGCCCATATCGCCAAAGGCATAGCCTATTTTATCAATTGCTTTTATGCCGTAAGTTTTTTGCTTTTCTTCCATAGTTTTACTCCTTAATATTATTGCTTATTACAAGCTTTCTTTTATCGCCTGAACATAAACGGATATTCGGCTCAAGTATGGTATTTCCCGTATTTTCAAACGATACCGAAACGGTGTTTTCGTCACAGCGCACTTTGAATTTCAGATGAGTACAGTTGTTGTTCAGGTATTCAAAGCTGTTTCCGTCATCAGAGAAGAATTCGCTTTCAAAGCTTCCTTTTTTTAGTGGATAAACCGTAAATATAATAGATTCATCGGATTTAAACCCATATGCTGCTTCGTTTGTCGGAAGAATACATCCGCTGCGCACAAAATAAGGCATTTTGTCATCTGAGGGTATCGTAAGCTCCGCAATCTGACCGCCGTCAAGCAGTTTGCTACCCAAATACCAATCATCTTCCTTTGGAAGATAGGTGCATACTTTATCTGTTTTCTCATCAAAGACAAAAGCAATCAGAATATCCCTTCCAAGCATCATAGTATCAGGATAGGAATAAAGCTCTTCATCATCATAATACAAAAACGGCGGTGCGTTCATAGGGGTTTCCTGTTCGGCTGCATTATAGGCGCAGTTGTATATATAGGGCAAAAGCTGCTTTCTCTGCGCAAACAGGCTGTGAACGGAATCAAGAATATCAGGGTAGCTCCATGGCATTGTTGCGGAACCGTTCGAATTCCATGAATGAATCGTCATACGCGGTTCAAAAATTCCGTGCTGCAGCCATCTTAATAAAAGCTCACGTGACGGCATTTCGCCATGAAAGCCGCCAAGATCATGACCATAAAAATATAACCCCGAAAGAGACATGGTAAGCCCGATATAGTGGCAATAGCGTAAGTCTGCAAAATCCGTTCGGTTATCACCTGACCAGGTTTGTGCATAACGGCGCACAGCGATATTTCCGCTTCTGGTTGAAAGAAAGGGGCGAAGCTGCGGATTTTTTTCAATCTGTGCCTGATAAGAGGCGGCAACCATAAGATATGTAAGTATAGGTCTTATACGGCTTGCCTTTATCCCGGAGTCGTTAAAGCCTGCTGCAAGGGCTTCACAATCCTTGATATCAAATTCGTTATTATCATTCCATGTGGCTGTAATGCCATATTCAAGCAGAGTTTCGGTTACCTTTTCTTTCCAGAATGAAAAGGCTTCTGCATTTGTAAAGTCAAGATAGCTGCCAAGTCCGTCCCAGAATTCCGTAACAAACGGGGTGCCGTCAGGATTTTTAATAAACCACCCTTTATTGGCAATTTCCTTATACATAGGATGATTGTCAAGAAATGCAGGCTTTATGTTGGGTATAATCTTTATTCCACTTTGTGAAAACTGCCTTACAAACTGTTCAGGATCGGGGAATTTATCATAATTCCAATTAAATACATATCTCTGATGTCCGATAGAGGTATAGCCGGAGGAAAGATAAAAACCGCTGCAGGATAAATCGGTTTCCTCCAGCTTACTTAAAAAGGAATTCATTTGCTGCTGTGAATCGGGAGCGTCTGTATAAGCCATTGTGCTTGCACAATAATCAAAGCTCCATTTCGGCGGAAATGCCTGCTTGCCGCATAGCCGTGCAAACTGCTGCAGAATGGATAGCTTTGTACCGAAAAAAACATAATATACAAGGCAGTTGTCATTTGTTTTGAAATATTTATACGGCGGATAATAGTTGTTAATTTCTTTTCCTAAATCAATATAAGATGTATCCGCTGTGTCATAAAAGATACCATAGGCTCCAACTGCATTTTCACATATATAAAACGGAATATGCTTATAAAGCGGGTCGCTTTCTTTTGCGTCATATCCCATACAATCGGTTGTTTCAATCCGAAAGGCTCTGCCGGCTTTATTCAATTCTCCGCCCTTATCTCCAAGCCCGAAAATTTTTTCTCCCTGCATTCGGGTAATGTAGTGATAGGTTTCATTTCCGAATTCGTTTTCAAAATTATATGCAAGAGGTGCTCTGTCAGAAAATAAAAGAGAATCATTTTTATAATATTTCAAAATAAAGTTATTGAGATTAAGACTTATTTTTATACCATCGGCTAA
>JAIDJS010000205.1 GCA_029052085.1 Eubacterium sp. | reverse complement strand
TACTTATATTGAATGAATAACTATAGTTGACAGGAATAGTTGAAATTAATATAATTAGGTTAAGCATTGAAAGGACGTTATTTATGGAGCTTAGAGTTTTAAAATATTTTTTAGCTGTTGCAAAAGAAGAAAACATAACTAAAGCAAGCGAGCTGCTGCATATTACACAGCCTACTCTTTCAAAACAGCTTATGGATTTAGAGGAAGAGATTGGAAAAAAGTTATTCATAAGGGGAAACAGAAAAATAACGCTTACGCAGGAGGGACTGCTTCTGCAGAAAAGAGCAGAGGAAATCATCAGCTTAGTAAGCAAAACAAAAAAGGAACTTGAACAGGATGACGATACCATATCAGGAGATATTTATATCGGTGCAGGCGAAACAGACGGATTCCGATATTTGGTTAAGATTGCAAACAAGATAAAAACAGAGCATCCGAACATACATTATCATATTTCAAGCGGAGATATCATTGACGTGCTTTATGATTTGGATAAGGGAATGATAGACTTCGCACTTGTTTTCGGAGATGTAGACAAAAGCAAATACGAATGTATTACGCTTCCCCCAACAGACATCTGGGGTGTTTTGATGCGTAAAGACAGTGCGCTTGCCAACAAGGAATGTATCACTCCCGAGGATTTATACAATAAGCCGCTTATCTTTTCAAGGCAGGCGCATAAAAAGCAGGAAATCGCAGCCTTATTCGGCAAAAATTACAATAATCTGAATATCGTTGCAACGCATAATCTGATTTATAATGCCTCATTAATGGTTGATGAAGGATTTGGATATGCAATAACATTCGATAAAATTATAAACACAGAAAACACAAACTTAAAATTTATTCCATTTAAACCGGCTGTTAAAGCAGATATGCACTTTATATGGAAAAAGCAACAGATTTTCTCAAAGGCATCGGAAAAATTCCTGAATACTTTATTGGCTGAAAATAATTCATTGATTTAGAATATAAAAACTTATATAATAAATGTATAATACATTACAGAAAGATATTTATATGGAAAACATTAAATTTGACGGCGAGCGTTTATTGATACTCGATCAGACGCTATTGCCGAATGAAGAAAAATACATAGAAATGAAAAGCATTGAGGACTGCTATAACGCAATTAAGCTTTTACAGGTAAGAGGGGCACCGGCAATCGGAATTTTTGCAGGATACGCGCTTGCACTTTTCCATGGAAATAACATAGAAAAGGCAAAAGAATATTTAGACAGCTCACGCCCTACGGCAGTGAATCTTTCGTGGGCAACGGCACGGATTGTTAAAGCTTACAAAGACGGCAGAAGCCTTATCAGCGAAGCAATTGCAATTCATAAAGAGGACATTGAAATGTGCCGAAAAATAAGCGAATACGGCTTATCACTGCTTAAAGACGGCGACGGCATTTTAACCCACTGCAATGCAGGCGAGCTTGCAACCTCTAAATACGGAACAGGGCTTGGTCCGCTTATTTTAGGGAAAGAAAAAGGATACAACTTCCATGTTTTCAGCGATGAAACAAGACCATTGCTCCAGGGCGCAAGGCTTACCTCCTATGAACTTGAAAAAGCAGGCATTGATGTTACACTAATTTGCGATAATATGGCAAGCCTTGTTATGAAAAAGGGGCTTATAAACGCCGTTCTTGTCGGATGCGACAGAGTTGCAGCAAACGGCGATACTGCCAACAAAATCGGCACAAGCGGTGTTGCCATCCTTGCAAAGCATTACGGCATACCGTTTTATGTTTTAGGTCCTTATTCAACCGTTGATTTTTCAGCAAAAACCGGCGAGGACATTATCATTGAAGAACGTGAAGCAGAGGAAATCAAAACCATGTTTTATGAAAAGCCTACTGCTCTGCCCGAAACAAAATGCTTTAACCCTGCTTTCGATGTTACGGACAACAGCTTAATTACTGCAATCATTACAGACAAGGGAATTGCATATCCCCCATTCGGCAAAAGTCTTAAGGAGTTACTGAAATGATACGATTTTACAACGGAAAGGTTTTATCCTTTAAAAACGGAACAGAAATAACGGATGACGAGGTATGGGTTGACGGCTCAAAAATCGTATTTGTCGGCAAAAATTATGATAAAAAGGCAGACAGAGAGATTAACCTGAACGGAAACCTGCTTATGCCGTCCTTCAAAAATGCACACACACATTCAGCCATGACCTTTGCGCGCAGCCTTGCAGATGATTTGCCGCTTCAGCCATGGCTTTATGATATGATATTTCCTATGGAAGCAAAGCTTACGGGAGAGGATATTTATCATCTGTCAAAACTTGCATTTCTTGAATATTTAACAAGTGGTATTTCAGCCTGCTTTGATATGTATTATTTCCCCGAAAATATGGCAGAAGCAAGTGTTGACTTCGGCTTCAGAACCATTATGACCTGCGGACTGAACAACTTTAAAGAAAGCATAGAAAAGCTTGAAGAATATTACAACACATTCAACAATTACAATGAATTAATCAGCTACAAATTAGGCTTTCACGCTGAATACACAACCAGCCGAGAGCTTTTGGAGGGTGTATCTTCACTTGCACAAAAATACAAAGCACCTGTTTTCACACATTCCAGCGAAACAGAGAGCGAGGTTAAGGAATGTATTGCACGATACGGCAAAACACCAACTGCTCTTTTTGATGAGCTTGGACTGTTTAACTACGGCGGCGGTGCTTACCACAGTGTTTGGGTTGATGACAATGACCTTGAGATATACAAAAAACGCAATGTTTGCGCAGTTATAAATGCCGGATCAAACAGCAAGCTTGCTTCTGGAATTGCACCTGTTTCTAAAATGATAGACAGAGGTATTCACCTTGCTGTTGGCACAGACGGACCAAGCAGCAACAATGCACTGGATATGTTCAGAGAAATGTATTTAATTGCAGCAACACAGAAGCTGAACGACAAGGATGCCGCTTCAACAGATGCAAACAAGATACTTGAAATGGCTACTGTTGGCAGTGCAAAATGTATGGGGCTTGAGAACTGCGATATCATTGACGAGGGCAAGACAGCTGATTTAATCGTCATTGACCTGAACAGACCGAATATGCAGCCAATAAACAATATCACGAAAAATATCGTTTACAGCGGCTCCAAGGAAAATGTTAAGCTGCCTATGATAACCGGCAGAATTCTTTATGAAAACGGCGAATTTGTTGGCATTGATACTGAAGAAATTTATCGCAATGCACAGAGGATT
>JAIDJS010000204.1 GCA_029052085.1 Eubacterium sp. | reverse complement strand
TTATAATACTCTATAATTTACGATGCAGATATATCTAACAAAAAAGTTCAAAAATACAAAAAAATATATTTTTAAAAAATACCTAATTGTTTATAATTATATTTTGATTTTTACAAAAGAAAGGAAGGATAGTCCATGGCAAAAAATCCAAATCGCGCAATCGTTAATACCTCTAATCTTACAGAAAATATGAGGGTAGCTTCATATTCTCAAATGTGTTCTTTGATAGGCTGCGATTTTGTAAAATGCGGACCTGCAAGAATTAATCAAATAGACAACTGGAAACGGTATTTTGATTTCACTACGTCTGGTCATGCTTATATCATTAGCAAAGTATATGACTCCCCTCTTCCGAGTAAAAAAGAAATAAAACGGCAAGAGCGGCAGAGTATTATAGATGAAGAAAAAGCTAAAAAACTTCAATGGCATGAAGAATGTAGAATTAGACGTGAAGAACAGGAAGCATCTCGTCAACGCCGTAAAATCCAAAAAGCTGAACGTGAAGAACAAAAAGCTATCAAAGCACAACAACGGGAAAAACGCAGACAGCAAAAATTGATAGAAGAACAAGAGAAAGAAGAGAGAAAGATAGCTCGTGAAGAGCGTAAGGTTGCTATAGCTAACAAAATAGACGGCAGAACACACCGTAACGGTAAATATATCTCAGCAATAGAACCTCTTTTACTCGACTCTCTACACAAAAACAATAACACTTTACAAATAATTCCAAAAGATGTATTTCTTCTTTTGGGAATGGTTAATTCTAACCTTGTAAAAGAAGGTATAAACAAGAAAACGTCAACTACTTATTTAATTCAAAAGCTAAACGAAAAGATTTATAAAAGTAACCCCGATTTGTTTGTATCTACTGAGTCTGTTGGTCTTACACCACAAATATTGAATAATTTCATGCAACAATCAATAATTAAGGTAAATCAAATTCTTCGTGCAGCGTTAGATAGTATGGTTAAACGCAACTTGATTACTTATAAAACAGAGCGTATTTTAGTTCGTAATTCTGGTGATGAAAACGTTGCGTCTCTATCCGAAGCAGATAGAATTGAAAACGCAGAAAAAGCGGTTTTGAACAAAATGGGTTTTGACAGTATTGGTCGTGTATATGCTCGAAACAAAAGAAAAGACTTCTACTATAATGTACAAAGGTATTTAAAAAGCAATGAAGATCGAAATGAAGATACTGAATTTTATGACGATTGGGAATGGGACAGGTTTTTTTCAAGGTTGTCAATTACATTAAATACCGAAGAGGGTAAACTTCACAATTTACTGCCGTCTACGCAGAATGACACATTTTCATGTGCTGAACTTAGAGAACAACTCAATTCTCAAGTGATTGAGTTTATGATTTCTAAGGCTAAAAAAGTATATAATGACTTTAAAGTAAAATGTGAGCAAATAACACTACGAGGCGAACGTATTGAAGACTCTTCATATTTTAATAAATATCCCGAAAACTACGTTGAAATCGTATCTTTCTTAGCTGATTATTTCCTTAATATTAACTATAAAGAGGAGGAAGAAGTATCAACAGAACAAGATTCTGTAGTTTGTGAGTCCGAATTTCGGATACACAACAATACACCGACAGAAACAGCAGAAAGAGATTTTGTTGAAAATGAAGATTATTTTAAAATATCGCTGTCCGAAATTCGGACGGCGATTTCAGATACAGTAAATAAAAATACTGAAAATACTACTTTGAGTTCTGAAAGCCCTGAACACCGAAGTTTCACGCTAAGCAAGCATAAATATACTGTCTATAAGAAAGGAGAAAAGGATAGCACTATGAATAATCTTAAACTAATTACCACGGAAAGTTTTGAAAATGGTGTCGCTGAACACGGTATTCCTTGCGATTTCTGGAAAGATATAAATGATGAGTATTATATTACCAGAGAACAAATAGGTAGAGCATTGAATTATGATGAACCCAATAAGTCAATTGACAAAATACATTCAAGACATAAAGATAGACTCAATAAATTTTCAACCACCGTCAATTTGGGGGTGGTTGAAGGAAACCGATATGTAGAACGCGAAAGAACTCTTTATTCTCGTAAAGGTGTTATGGAAATATGCCGTTGGTCTCGTCAGCCTATTGCAGATAAATTTATGGATTGGGTATGGGACGTTATTGACGGACTTATAAAAAACAATATGCAGAACACACAGTCAAATATATCAAACGATATTAGAGCAGAAACTATTAAACAAATCCAAATGTATGCAAACCGTACTCCTTGGAAAAGAGAGGTAACACGAAAAATTAAAACATTAGCATATTTAACAAGTTATGGTAATTCTGAAGAGACAAGACCCATTTACGCTCATATTTATACAACAATGTGTTCTGAAGGATACGATATTAACGACTACAAAGAGAAATATTTAGATATGCACCCCGATATTACTTCTCCGATATTCGGAATAGATGTAATAGAAGCTTTTGATGAGTTAAAAAATGCATTTGAAAAAATTCTTGAAGAATATTTGCTTCATGAATTAAAAATTAAAAATAAAGTTACAGATTAAATCTATCGTATGAAATTCGTCCGAAAAACGGACGAAGCAACTGTCATCACTTTGATGACAGTTCAAAATGTTGCTCCCTTCAGATTGAAGGTATCGACTTTAATATTTTTCCAACTGTATACAAAATGGGTTCAGTTCAAGCCCTAATCTGATGGTAGTTGCCTTAATATAAAAATAAATTTAACTAATTTCAACTAATTTCAAATTGACATGGGTTGAAAATCACTTAACCCCAAACCCTAATGTCCGCATTTCGGACATTAGGGTTACAACTAAAAAATATAAGGAGGTCATTGATTGACGACAAACGCAGTTTACATTTTAACCGCAGAGGCAAAAGACTTATACAATTCTAATAACTTATGCTATGAGAACCCAAGTGGTTACAGCATACGGCAAAAGGAGGGAAATATTAATACAAAGAAATTTATCAATACATTGGATTACAGTCTCGATCTGATTAAGCTTAGAGAAATCTATGAAAAAATCTATCGGAGACACGATTTCTCTTTTAAATCTGGAAACAAGGAATACACTCGCCATGTTTTCAACGTAAAGATTACATATGCTCAAAAGGTTTTCAATAAAGCTGGCGGCAACATATACATTCGCCGCGGTTATCAATATCGTGATATAGAACTTAAAGATCACATCTGCGTAAAAGACAACATTTTAGTTGCGGTCGAAGTTGATAGAGATGTAGAAAATCCATATCCGAATTTATCAGTTTTAGACAAATATTTTGTTTACGAAGGTGGACAATACAGGACTGCTCAACAAATTGATACTGTTCTAACCAAGGCGGAGCTTCGGCAATATTTATACAATAACGGTTTTATGTGTGATGGTATAAAATATGTACGTTGGAAACGAAGTTCAGGAAGCAGTCGAGTAGGCAAATGTTTGTTTATAAATGAAGCTTTATATAGTCGAATACACAAATGGGAAGCTTGTGGATTAAAAATCAAACATGGTGACAGCATTGATTTAGCAGCTTTTGAAGCTTATATAGCACTCACTGCAAGCAGTATCATAGATACACTTGAAATTAAACCAGAGAATTTTTTAGTCGTTCCTGATTATACTTCTGTATTTACAGACACGGTAATGGGAGTGGAGTTTGAAAACAATGAGCTTGTAGCAAAGGTTAAGGAGTATGAAATATCAAATTCTATATTTGACGGTGAAAGTTTAATGGATGAAAGTTTAACTCCTGAAAAGTATAAGCCATACAGTATGCTATTATTAAGAAACAGGTTTTTTAAGTCCGCTGCATTTAAGTGTAAAATTCAAAAATGGTTTGAAGATAACAATATTACAAGTGTGCAACAACTTAATGGCTTCACTCTCGCGCAAGATATTAGAG